>JAAYBX010000187.1 GCA_012729955.1 Clostridiaceae bacterium | reverse complement strand
TGGTTTAAAATTAACTGCAGGATATGGCCCAAAGCCTTCACAGAATATTGCGTCATCTGACCCGGTTGTCGTTAAGAACGCTTTAGATTTCTGGAACAAAGTTTTTCAAGTTTTATATGCATTGGATATAAACACTGTAGGCGGAGGATTGTATTATTACTGGCCGGTAGATTACACTAAGCCCATTGACAAACAGAAAGACTGGGAAAGTTCAGTAAAAGGTGTTAGACAATTAGCGGATTTAGCATCAGATTTTGGTATAAATATATGTATGGAGGCTTTAAACCGACATGAAGGATTCCTTATAAACACAGCAACAGAGTGTGTGGATTTTGTGAATCAGACAGAACGAAAAAATGTAAAAGTCATGCTTGATACATATCACATGAATATGGAAGAAGATGATATGTCAGAAGCAATACTTAGCACCAAAGGATTATTAGGTCATTTTCATGTTGGAGAGAATAACAGACGCCTTCCAGGTCAAGGAACCATAGTGGACTGGAAAAAAATAGGACAGGCATTAAAAGAAATAAGTTACAATGATGCTGTCGTAATGGAACCATTTGTTCTAATGGGAGGAAAAGTTGGCAGTGATATAAAAATCTGGAGAGACTTATCAAATCAGGCTACTGAAGAAATGATGGATCTTCAGGCCAAGGAATCTTTAGCCTTTTTAAAGAAAATATTTGATTAGCTGGTGATGTTGTGCAAGTAATGCATTTTGTGTATAATAGTTTATTGGTAAAGGAGTATTTTTTTTGAATAACAGATACGACAAGGATAACGAAGTAGTACGGCAGATAAATGAAATTTTAAACAGGACCTTTGGAAAAACAATAGATAATGCTACACAGAATCAGCTTTATAAGGCATTTGCAATAACAGTTAAAAATGAAATTATGGATAAATGGTCAAAATCTGATCATACTCCGGATAAGAAACAGGTGTATTACCTCTCAATTGAGTTCTTAATGGGGAGAGCTTTATCTAATAATATTTTAAATATCGGAAAACAGAAGGAATATCAGAACGCATGTGGACAGCTAGGGCTGGACCTTGATATTATTGCATCTAAAGAACCGGATGCAGGTCTTGGAAATGGTGGATTAGGGCGCCTTGCAGCCTGCTTTATGGATTCTTTAGCGACTTTGGATCTTCCTGCTTCAGGTTGCGGAATACGGTATGAGTATGGCCTTTTCAGACAAAAGATAATAGATGGACAGCAAGTAGAGTATCCTGACACTTGGCTTGAAGATGGGAATGTCTGGGAAATAGAAAGGTTTGAAGAGAGGGTCGAGGTTCATTTTGGAGGACAGATAAGCGAATCATGGGAAGGCGATAAACTCAGATTTGTCCATAGCGGATATTCAACAGTCCTTGCAGTACCTTTTGATATGCCTATAATCGGTTATATGAACAACCGAGTCAATTCCTTAAGGTTGTGGAAAGCAGTTTCACCCAAACGTATTGATATGGCAAGCTTCAACAGAGGTGAATACCTAAAAGCGATTGAGGAAAAAGAAATGGCTGAGGTTCTTTCACATATATTGTATCCTGAAGACAAGCATTACGAAGGCAAATCATTAAGATTAAAACAGCATTACTTTTTTGTTTCAGCTACCATGCAGATGATAGTTGCTCGTTTCTTAAAGACAAATCTTCCATTAAGCAAACTTCCTGAGAAAGCAGTCGTCCATATTAATGATACTCATCCTGCTTTGGCAATCCCGGAATTAATGAGGATACTTATGGATGAACAAGGTCTGGGTTGGGATGACGCATGGGATATAACCAGCCGTATGTTTGCATACACTAATCACACTATTATGTCGGAAGCACTGGAAAAATGGCCTGAACAGCTGTTTGTTCAGATATTGCCAAGGATTTACAGTATTGTAAAAGAAATAAATGAGCGTTTTTGCGCTATGGTTTATCAGAATTTTCCTCAAAAGCGAGCAGATATACACAAAATGGCTATAATAGGATATGGGCAGATAGCCATGGCTCCTTTATGCATTGCAGGATCATATTCAATAAACGGTGTCTCAATGCTGCATTCAAAAATAATAAGGGAAGAGACTTTCAAGGATTATTCTGATGTTTATCCTTCAAAATTTACAAATGTAACAAATGGTGTAACTCATCGGAGATGGCTGATGCTGTCAAATCCAATGCTTACTGACCTTATATCAAAAAGGATCGGGTCTGAATGGATAAGCAATCCTGAAAGTCTCGAATTATTAAAAGAGCATGTCAATGACACAGGATTATTGGATCAGTTTGATGAGATAAAAAAACATAATAAATTAAGACTTGCTAAATACATAAAACAGACCACAGGTATTTTAGTCAGTGAGGATTCTATATTCGATGTTCAGGTAAAAAGGCTTCACGAATACAAGAGACAGCTGATGAACGTGTTGAGGATACTATATGACTATATCCAGATAATTGCAAATCCGGAAAAATACAGAGATTTAACGCCTGTAACATGTATTTTTGCAGCGAAAGCAGCACCAGGTTACAATAGGGCTAAAACTATTATCAAGCTTATAAATGATGTCGCTGATAAAATAAATAACGATTCCCGAGTTATGGACAAGATTAAGGTTGTGTTTCTGGAGAATTATTCTGTTTCACTTGCACAAATGATTTTCCCTGCCAGCGATATTTCACAACAGATTTCTACAGCTTCAAAAGAAGCCAGCGGTACAGGTAATATGAAGTTTATGATGAATGGCGCTTTAACCTTAGGCACTATGGATGGAGCAAATGTTGAAATTTTTGAAAGTGTCGGAGCTGATAATATTTATATATTCGGTTATGATGCGAATACAGTACAGCAGATATACAAAACAGGGCAGTATGATCCCATGGCATACATAAGTGAGGATTATATTTTAAAGACTGCTTTAGAAATGCTTACAGACGGCTCATTGAATTCAGAAAGGTTGAATCTGTATAAAGAAATATATGAATCTCTTGTGGCATGCAGAAATGGAATGAGCGACCAGTATCTTATACTTGGTGATTTCAAATCATATAAACTGGCTCATGACAGAATGATAAGAGATTATTCCGACAGACATAAGTGGAACAGAATGGCAATTATTAATGTTGCAAACAGCGGACGCTTTTCATCGGATATAAGTATTTCGAACTATAATAAACAGATTTGGAAGCTTAAATAATGCTGGAAATATATTTCAATAGCAGAGATATAACATATAAATCAATATTCGGAGCTGTACAAAGTGATTCAGTTATCGAGTTTCGTCTTGATGTAAGATGTGATGCTCCGGTACTCGCATATATCGTTATTAATAAAAAAAAGCATCAGATGCATTTAGACAAGCTGATAAAGGATTTATCTGTCTTCACAATCAGCTGCAAAGCTTTGCCAAAACCAGGGCTAATGTTTTATCATTTTGTCATATCCACCCCTTATCACACTGTTTATTATGGTAACCAGCCAGACACTTATCAGGGTGAAGGCTTTAAATATGATAAAAATCCTCTGGATTATCAGATTACTGTATATGATATGTACAATACGCCTGAATGGATCAAAGGCAGAATTATGTACCAGATATTTCCAGACAGATTCTATATGGAAACACTTAATAGAAGCCCATACTGGGAAAGAATATTTCATTCTGACTGGTATGATGAACCATATATCGAGCAGGATTTCCCAAGTAAGACAATGGAATGTTCAGATTTTTTTGGTGGCAACTTACAGGGAATATTAAAAAAACTGGATTATATCAAATCCTTAGGAATAGGGGTGATTTATCTTAATCCCATTTATCTGGCCTATTCGAATCACAGATATGACGCTGCTGATTATATGAGCATTGATGATACTCTCGGTTCAAAAGAGGATTTGAAAGTATTATGTGAAGAAGCGCAAAAAAGAGACATATATATTATTCTTGACATGGTATTCTCTCATACTGGAAGCGATAGCATATATTTTGATAAATATAAAAGATTTAACAGAGGCGGAGCATATAACAATCCGGAATCAGAATACAAAAACTGGTACTCTTTTAGGCAAGACGGTACTTATGAAGCATGGTGGGGAATAGAATCATTACCAAATACTACAGAAACAGACCCAGGTTTTATGAGCTATGTATTCAAATCTATAAAGCAATGGGTGTCCTTAGGCGTCAAAGGATTTCGTCTTGATGTTGCGGACGAGCTTCCAGATGAGTTTATAAAGGAACTTAGAAAAGCATTAAAGAGTTACTCTTCTGAAGCAATACTAATAGGTGAAGTCTGGGAAGATGCAAGTAATAAACATAGTTATGGTACCAGAAGAGAGTATCTGTACGGATATGAGTTGGACAGCATAATGAATTATCCATATAGAAGCGCGATAATTGATTATACACTTAGTAATATAAGTGCCGAGTGCTTTGTCAGAAGAATTGAGATAATTAGAGAAAATTATCCTTTACAGTCATATGACTGTCTTATGAATATGCTGAGCACCCATGATGTTTCTAGAATATTATCAGTACTAGGAGGGAAATCTGATTTTGAAAACCTTCCAAGAACACAGCAGAAAGAAATTTTCCTTAATAAGAAGGAATATGATATAGCTTTTAAAAGATTATCATTCTGTCTGGAACTATTAATGTGCCTGCCCGGTGTACCCTCAATTTATTATGCTGATGAAGCGGGCAGCCAGGGATTAAAGGATCCATTTAACCGGAGGACTTATCCATGGGGAAGGGAAGATGCAGATATTTTTAACCTATATTCAAATGTGTTAAGCAAGAGACAGAGTGATGAAAAACTTAAATATGGATCTTTCGCAATTAAAGATAGGGATGATTCAGTTATCATAACTCGTCAGTACCAGAATGAGAGTTCGGAGTATATCTTTGATAATAAGGACTTGTCATATTCTCGTAAGTGATTATTGCGTGCTATAGTTGGAAATATATCTCTCAATTATTAAACCACCTTATTATATTGATTGGTTCTTTTTTCTATGGTAGCATTAATCTAAATAATTTTGGAGGTACAAATGTTAAAAATTACTTTTATGGGTGCCGGAAGCACAGTATTCGTTAAAAATGTTATAGGGGACTGCATGTGTACTGAATCGCTTAGAGATGCCGAGTTTGCTTTATATGATATTGACAGCCAAAGACTGAATGAATCAAAATTACTGATAGATTCTTTGAATAAGAATATTAACAGCAACAGAGCAACTGTAAAAGCATATTTAGGTGTCGAAGACAGGAAGAATGCTTTGAGAAATGCGGATTTTGTTATTAATGCTATACAGGTAGGCGGATATGAACCTTGTACAGTAATAGATTTCGAGATTCCTAAAAAATATGGAATAAATCAGACTATAGCAGACACACTCGGAATTGGCGGTATTATGAGAGCACTTCGTACTATTCCTGTGATGAAGGAATTCGCAGATGATATTGAGGCAGTCTGCCCAAATACAATCTTCCTTAATTATACGAATCCAATGTCCATGCTTTCAGGATATATGCAAAGATATACAAAAGTTCGTTTTGTCGGCCTGTGCCATTCAGTTCAGGTCTGTTCAAGAGATATACTGAACAAACTGAATATGAGTGACAAACTCGATGGAAGGGTTGACAAGATAGCAGGCATAAATCATATGGCATGGCTTTTGGATATAAAGGATAAGAATGGGAATGATCTCTATCCGGAAATCAGGAAGAAAGCTGACATTAAAAATTCGACAGTGAAACATAATGACATGGTAAGATTTGAATATATAAAGCATTTAGGATATTACTGTACAGAATCAAGCGAGCATAATGCTGAATATAATCCCTGGTTTATTAAACCGGCTTATCCTGATTTAATAGACAGATTTAATATCCCTTTGGATGAGTATCCAAGAAGATGCATAAGTCAGATTAAAAATTGGGCTTTGCAAAAGGATGAGCTTTTAAAAGATGATAAAATAACACATTCAAGAAGCAGTGAATACGCATCATATATAATGGAAGCAGTTGTTACCAATAAGTCATTAAAAATCGGTGGTAATGTAATAAACAATGGGCTGATAACCAATCTGCCTGATGATGCATGCGTGGAAGTTCCATGCATGATAGACGGAAATGGTATAAATCCATGTTATGTAGGAAAGCTTCCTGTACAACTTGCAGCAATGAATATGACAAATGTAAATGTTCATCTTCTTACTATTGAAGCTGCAGTGACAAAAAAACGTGAGGACATTTATAGAGCTGCATTACTTGAACCAAGATGCGCTGCGATTTTATCTATTGATGACATTATTAAGATGGTTGATGAGCTTATTGATGCGCATCATGCAGCAGGTTTTATGACTGAGTATAAGTAAAAGGCTATGTTTTCATTGACTTGACAATCGATTTATTATATATTTATTGAGATAGCAAATTGGAGGTGGACTATGTCAGATTCATTATTGCAGACGATAACAGGCTTTCTGGTGGTAATTATAGGGATGCTTCTGCTGACCGGAATAATCATAATCTTTTCAAGGATTATGGCGAAAAACAATGTTAAAAAGGTTCAGACTGTTGTTGAAGAAAATAAATCTTTTGAGCATGTTGCCGAGATATTGGCTGTTAATGAGGATGAGGAAGTAATTGCTGCAATAATGGCCAGCATTGATGCATACCTGCAGCAGAACAGTATTAAAAATGTATGCAATATAGTCATTAGACCTTTAGTAAGATCATCAGCATCTAATGCCTGGAGTCAGACAGGCAGAATTGAAAATATAAGTAAAAAGGTATAGAGGAATTAAATATGTTATTAGAAACTTTAAAGGATCTTTTTAATGAATCAGCATTTGTCACAATTACATGGCAACAGGGTATACTTATATTAATATCTCTTGTCTTACTGTATCTTGGTATTGTTCGTAAGTTCGAACCTCTTCTTTTAATCCCCATCGCATTCGGAATGCTGGCTACCAACCTGCCAGGTTCAAATGTATATCATCCTGAACTGTGGGCAGACATGAAAAACATCAACTATGGTGACGTGTTAAGAAATGGCGGCCTTCTTGATATTCTGTATATAGGAATCAAATCAGGTCTTTTCCCTCCACTCATATTTATGGGTATTGGAGCAATGACAGATTTTGGCCCGCTGATTGCAAATCCCAAAAGTTTCATTTTGGGTGCAGCAGCGCAATTAGGGATATTTTTAGCATATTTTTTAGCTGCAAAGCTGGGTTTCACTCCAGCTGAAGCAGGCGCAATAGGAATAATAGGAGGCGCAGATGGTCCGACTGCTATATATACAGCATCAATTCTTGCTCCACATCTTTTAGGAGCTATAGCAGTTGCTGCTTATTCATACATGGCATTGGTTCCAGTTATACAGCCTCCATTCATGAAACTTCTGACAACTAAGAAAGAAAGAGCTATTGTAATGGAACAGCTTCGTCCTGTAAGCAAGACGGAAAAAATAATATTCCCAATCCTTGTTACTATTGTTGTAGCATTTCTCATTCCTAGTGCAGCTGTATTAGTAGCATCTCTTATGGTCGGCAACCTTCTAAAGGAAAGCGGTGTTACGGACAGGTTATCCAAAACCCTGCAAAATGAGTTCATAAACATAGTTACTATATGCTTAGGCCTTTCTGTTGGTGCAACTGCAACAGCAGAGAACTTTTTGAAAGCTGAAACATTGAAAATATTAGGTTTAGGAGTACTTGCATTCATATTCGGCACAATTGGCGGACTTTTATTTGCAAAACTCATGAATCTCTTAAGTAAAAAGAAAATTAATCCTCTTATCGGTTCTGCAGGCGTTTCAGCTGTACCAATGGCAGCTAGAATTTCACAAAAAGTTGCTCAACAGGAAAACCCGAATATATTTCTTCTGATGCATGCTATGGGCCCGAATGTAGCAGGTGTTATAGGTTCTGCAATAGCAGCAGGCGTCTTAATTTCTTTATTAGGGTAGGCATTAGTAAATATATTAATTTAACAGGGTATGAAAACCCTGTTTTTGGTAAAGTGAAAACTTAAATTCCAGTATTAAGCAAGTCGAAAAAAATGAAAGACTAAGTTCCATATGTGTCGTATTCATGGGCTTAATTTTATGCTCATCATATTGAGTTTTTAATGGAAATAGAATATATTAGCATAGCAGGAGGGAATTGCAGGCACAACAGGACCGATGTCCAAAAGTAATTTCCGGAAAAATGCACGACTAAGTTCCGTATTCGATTTTACATTCTCCAGGAGTGCCGGCTGTCCGGTTGTGCCTTAAAGCTAGTCTTTGTTT
>JAAYBX010000186.1 GCA_012729955.1 Clostridiaceae bacterium | reverse complement strand
TGAAACCTTCACGTTTTGTAATATCACTTAAATGCACTTCAACAGAAGGGATATTGACAGATTTTATTGCGTCTGCAATAGCTATGCTTGTGTGAGTATAAGCTGCAGGATTTATAACTATTGCATCGAATACCATATATGCTTGCTGGATTTTGTCAACAATATAACCTTCATGATTAGACTGGTAAATTTCACATTCAATATTATTTTTTTTACAGACATCATTTATATATCTCACTAAATCAGCATATGTTGAATTTCCATATATCTGAGGTTCTCTAATACCCAGCATATTCAGGTTGGGTCCGTTTATAACTAAAAGTTTCATAATCCTAACACCTCACTTATTTTCAAATATGTTACATCAATATCATCGCAAATAATCTGATAATCTGACCAGCCGATATAATTCTCTTTTCTTGATTCATAAAGCGATTCCAGAGTATTTTGTTGTGATAATGGCCTGTTCCACGTTGACAGCAGCGATAAATCCCTTTTTAGATAAATAACAATACTGTTCTGGCGTAAAAGATAACGGTTTTCCTTTCTGGTTACAACACCTCCACCAGTAGATATTACACAGTTGCTTTTTTTGCATATGCTCTCAAGTATTTGTGTCTCAAGGTTTCTGAAGAAAGCTTCTCCTTCATTAAGTAATATATCAGAAGTACTCTTATGATATATTCTGGCTATTTCTTCGTCTGTATCAATAAAACTTCTGTTTGTATGCTTTGCAAGAGCTTTTCCCACTGTGCTTTTCCCGCTCCCAGGCATTCCAATAATAGCAATATTCATAGATTTTTTTGATACTTCATTTATTATTTTCTCAATAACTGAATCATCAATTATTGAATCTGTGAATAATTCAGCAGCTTTCTTTGCCTGTGCAACAAGCATGCTCAATCCATTATATGCTTTTATACCTTGTTGGGATGCTTCATATACCAGTTTTGTCTGAGCAGGATTATATATTAAGTCAAAAAGAGCTAAACATTTTTTAAAGCAGGAAATATCTAAAACTGTCTCTCCATTGTTCGGATACATTCCCACAGGCGTGGAGTTTATTATTATATCACTGTCATAATGGCTGCTTATATTAGTGTAATTCTGAGGACCTTTTCTTGATACTGTTACAAGGGTTCTTGCCTTTAGATCTTCAATTACTACCTTAATTGTTGCTGCAGAACCTCCATCACCTAGCAGAAGGACTTTCTTTCCTTCTACCTCTATACCGCTTCTTTTAATCATGTACATAAAACCATAATAATCGGTATTCTCACCCATAAGCAGATTATCTGGTTTTCTTATAACTGTATTAACACAGCCGGTTCTTTCTGCAATCGATGTAAGTATCCTGCAGTATTTCAGCATATCTTTTTTGTATGGAATTGTTACATTAAAACCATCAAGATTACTATTATTTACGAACTCATATAACTCCTCAGGCTGTTTCTCATACAGCTTGTATTCATAACTACCAAGATAAGAATGTATAAGCGGCGAGTAGCTATGCCCCAGCTTACCGCCTAATAAACCGAACTTTTTCATATTATCTCCAGATAACTTCCAAGGTAGCGGAAATCCTCACTCATTTCATCAAGTTCATTAATAAGCATTGTAAACTGTTCTGAGTATACAGGCGTCTCTATATCAAAATAGAACATGAATTCAAAGTCTCTGTCAGGAATTGGTCTGCTTTCAAGTTTTATAAGGTTTATGCCTAGGACATAAAATCTTGAGAGTACCTTATACAGAGATCCCGGTTTATGAGGCAGAACCATCATAATACTGGTTTTGTCTGCTCCAGGATATATTTCAATATCTTTTGATATACAGATGAATTTCGTATAGTTATTACCTTTATCCTGTACTGACTGGGATATGCAGTTTAGGCCATACAATTCTGCACATGGCCTTGAAGACAAAGCAGCTATATCCGTTCTATCGCTTGTTGATACAAGCATAGCAGCGATGGCAGTATTTTCAACCACATTGATTTTCACTGGTCCCAGAGATTTAATAAATTCTGAACACTGGCTTATTGCCTGCTCATGTGAATATATTTCTTTTATATCTTTAATCTTTACGCCTTTCTTTACTAAAAGATTATGATCTATCTTTAACCTTACGCTTCTTATAATATTGAACTTATACTTCATCATAAGATCATAAACTTTGTTTACTGAACCGGCTGTACTGTTTTCCAGAGGCAATATCCCGTATTTGCATAGATTTTTATCTATTGCAGAAAAAACTCCTTCAAAAGTCGTAAAATACATAATGTTAGGTGAGGAAAACATTCTGTCGCATGCTAATTGGGAATATGCTCCTTCTACTCCCTGGCAAGCTATATTGCCTGCAGATGGAAACAGTTTATTTGTGTTATCAATCGCATTCTCGATTTTCTGCATTAAAACAGATTTGGGATGATTAAGCTTTTCCTGATAAGATCTGCTCATTTCGAATAATGTATTGAATAGTATCCGTGAATAGAAAACCATATCCACGTCTGCCTTACTAGAAAGATCTGCAAGCTTAGCCCGTTCTACAGAGCTGTTTAGTATAGGGATATTATTTGCTTTCTTATACTCAGCAATACCTTCTGCGATACGCATTCTTTTTTGAAACAATTCTAAAAGTTCATCATCAATCTTATTTATTTCCTTCCTGTAATCATCCAAAGTCATATCTCTACCTCCATATCCTGTATGACATATACATGTCTAAAAGAGCGATTGCTGCTGCGGCTTCTACGCAAGGGACCGCTCTTGGAACTATGCATGGGTCATGTCTTCCGCTTATTTTAATTTTCTTGTTTACTGATTCAGATAAGCTAACACTGTCTTGTTCTATACCAATTGAAGGGGTGGGTTTTACAGCTGTTCGGAATATTAACGGCATACCAGTACTTATCCCTCCTAATATTCCGCCGTGATTATTCGTTTTTGTAAGTATTTTACCATCGTTAATATAGAAAGGATCATTATTCTCTGAACCTTTTAAATCCGTACAACGAAAACCATTGCCAAATTCTATGCCTTTAACAGCAGGTATTGCAAAAACAGCTTTCGAAATATTGTTTTCCAACCCATCAAACATAGGCTCGCCTATTCCAACAGGAAGGTCATATACTGCACATTCGATGATTCCACCGATAGAATCAAGCTGTTCAGAAGCAATGTGAATTTTTTCCTGCATCAGAATACCCTTTTGCTTATCTATAACAGGAAAATCATTTTCTAATAGCATTTTTACATTATCCACATCATTTCCTATGGGATTGAATGATGTATCTTCAACATCATATATCTTTTTTATATGCGCATGTATGCTGATACCTTCTTTTTTAAGTATCTGCAGGCAAATAGCACCTGCTATGCATAAAGGAGCTGTCAGCCTTCCTGAAAAGTGCCCTCCTCCTGTCGGATCCTGATAACCTTTGTATTTCATCTGGGATGTATAATCTGCATGAGAAGGCCTGGGGATATTTTTTAATGATTCATAATCTGAAAGTTTATAATCATTATTGCGGATTATCGCGCATAAAGGAGCTGCACATGTAGTATTGCCGACCAAACCGGAAAGGAACTCTATTTGATCTTTTTCCTTTCTTTTTGTAGAGTAGGATTTACCTTCAGCGCTTCGTCTGTTCATGAAGGCGGATAGTTCATCCATATCTATTTCAAATCCGGCAGGCAGGTTGTCAATACTGACACCTATGGCTTTTGAATGTGATTGTCCGAAAACTGTTACGATTAAATTTTTTCCAAATACTGAAGACATTACTATTAAATCCTTTCTGTTATACCGCCTATAGATGCAAAATCCTCAAAAAAAGCGGGATATGATTTATTTACCGCATGCGCGTCTTTTATTATTACAGGATCTTTACATACAATAGACGCAATTGCTGCGGTCATAGCTATCCTGTGATCATTATGAGAGTGAACAGTGCCCCCATTTAAAGCTTCTTTCCCTTTAATAACTAATGAGTCCTGCTTTTCCTCTATGTCTGCACCAAGCTTTTTAAGCATATCACATGTTGAAGATAACCTGTCACTTTCTTTTATTCGGAGTCTTTTTGCATTGTAAATATGAGTAGTTCCTCGGGAAATGCTTGCCAGCAGAGCAAGAATTGGGACCAGGTCAGGTATTTCTGATGCATCTATATCAGTTGCATATAATTGACTCTTGCTTATGGTTATTAGATTCTCCTTAATATATACAGATGCTCCCATTATCTTTAATATGTCCAAAACCATTCTGTCTTTTTGATATGAATTAGTATTTAATCCTTCAACTGTAATACCATGTTCTGAAAATGCACCGGCACATAGGAAAAATGCCGCATTAGACCAATCTTTTTCTACAGGTGTTTGTCTAGCAGGATATGTTGTATGATACTGCATATCTTCTGGTATTTCATAACCTTCTTCAGTTTTAATAATTTGCACATTGTATTTAGATAAGACATCAATAGTCATATCAATATAACCAGAGGATTCAAGTTTAGTATTTAAGATGATTCTGCTCTTTTTGCTTAGAAGAGGAAGTGCCAGAAGAAGCCCGGTGATATATTGTGAAGATACATCACCTGCTAATTTATATGTCCCGCTCCTAAGCTTTCCTTTAGTACTTAAAGGTATGCTTTTTTCAGGAGATAAAATACATCCTTTCTTTGCAAGCTGTATGTACAAAGGAGTAATGGGTCTGTTTGCTAATCCAGGTTTCATAATGAAAGAGGATTCAGCTCCTAAAGCGCAGGCAATCGGAAGAAGGAAACGGAAAGTAGATCCTGATTCGTTGCAGTCAAGTACTGCATTTTTTCTTATTGTGCTTATTGGGTCTACATGGAAACCTGTCTCTGTTTGGGTAATATTTGCTCCTAAAGAGTTAAGACACTGTATAGTGGCTTCAATATCAGAAGAAGTATCAGTTATTTCAACAAAGTTAGGTGTATCTGACAAAGCGGAACATATGAGATGCCTATGTGCATAGGATTTTGATGTTATTGCTTTTATGTGTCCAAAAGGATTTTTTATAGTAACCGATATATCCATTTTATCCATATCATCCCCTGTAGTCCATTGCTTTTTGTATCATACTATCCAAATCTGCCATATTAGTTTTCTTTATTGCACACTTGCCGATATCTTCTATAAGAATCAGGTTTATATACTCATTACTCCTTTTCTTGTCCATTATTATCGCATTAGCGATATCCTTTGCGCTGTATAAAGAATCTGTGTTAAATCCATAAATATTCAAGATATCATTTATCTGTGTAAAAACTTCTTTTGGGCATATGCCTTGAGTATATGAAATTTTGGTAACTAAATGCAGGCCTTTTGCAACTGCAGCGCCATGTGAAATGGTATAGCCGCTTAAAAGTTCAATTGCGTGAGCTACTGTATGACCAAGATTTAGCAGTTGACGGATACCTGTGTCTTTCTCATCTTTTTGAACAAGGTCTCTTTTTATCTTTATACATCTGTATACAATGCTTTCTATATTCTTTTTTATAGGTTTTCTAATCTGCTCAAAAAGAGGATTACCTGATAATATTCCATATTTTATAACTTCAGCGCATCCGTCTTTAAATACAATATCAGGCAAAGTATTCATTAATGAAAGGTCACATATAACCATGTCGGGCTGATAAAACGCTCCTGCAAGATTCTTTCCTTCTTTGAGGTCGATTGCCGTTTTCCCGCCGACTGAGGAATCCACAGCGGCAAGCAGCGTTGTGGGAATCTGTATTAAAGATATGCCACGCTGGTATGTGGCTGCTGCAAATCCGCCAAGATCTCCAGGGACTCCTCCACCGAATGCGATTAATGTATCAGATCTCGAAATGCCTTTATTTGCCATATCATTGAGTATGGATATGTAATTGTCAGAATTCTTGGATATTTCCCCATTTGGAATAACATATTTGTAAGCATGTATTCCACTGTTTTTAAAAGAGTCAGCTAATACAGAACCATACAGGGAATCAACTATATCATCAGTTACTATATATACAATACTGCCTTTTAATACCGGCTGGATGCGTTCATATGTTTCAGATAAAATGCCTTTATCAATTATTATAGTATACTTTTTTGAGCTTTTTACAACAATCCTTTTCATCTTCCGTCAACCTCTTCCTTGCAGACCTTACCCTCTAAGAGAAGGGTTTTAAGTTTATACACATCATCATTCTTTAAGGCTTCTTTGTACTCAAGAAGCTGGTTCATGAGATAATCAAGCTCATTTGTCAGATTGTCTTTGTTCTCCAGAAACAGTTCAGTCCACATTTCTTCATTTAAATATGCTACCCTTGTCAAATCCTTGTAACTGCCTGCAGAGAAACCCTTATGAGCTTTTGCTGTAGGACTCTTAATGTATGCATTAGATACCAAATGTGCCATCTGGGATGTAAATGCAATCATTTTATCATGTTTTTTTGCAGTTGTTATGGTTATGTGTTTAAACAGTAATGGTTCCAGTATTTTCTTTATTTTTTCAAGAACTCGGATATTGTCTGTGGAATCTGGAACTACTATCATGTAAGCATCCTTGAATAAAGTAGCACTGCTGTATTTGAATCCGGAGTTCTGTTTCCCTGCCATTGGATGGCCTCCGGCAAAAATGAATCCGTATTCCGATGCTATCTTAAATCCAGCCTCGCAGACCTTCCTTTTTGTACCGCAGGTATCCATTACTATTGCGCTTTTTGAAATATACTGGGCATTCTGCTCGAGATAAGCAATTGTTGCTGCGGGATAAAGAGCAATAAATATGCAATCGCATAAGGGTATAGTGGAAACATCAAGTACATGATCAATTGCATTACTCATTAATGCAATATCCTGAACTGGTTTGTTTATATCATAACCGTAAACCGTATTGGCAGAATTGCTTTTATACGCTTTTGCTAGAGATCCTCCTATCAAACCTAACCCTGCAATTCCAATCTTCACTTTATAACCTCCCTGATTTTGCGTACTTTATCTGCTAAATCAGCATATTGCTGAGGAGTCAGTGACTGCATTCCGTCACATAATGCATGTATAGGGTCATTGTGTACCTCAATCATAAGACCGTCAGCACCTGCTGCTGCAGCTGCCAGAGCCATAGGCGGTACAAGTTTCGCTATACCTGTAGCATGGCTTGGATCTACTATTACAGGAAGATGGCTTAGTTCCTTGAGCATAGGTATTGCTGAAAGGTCAATAGTGTTTCTTGTATATGTCTCGAATGTCCTTATGCCTCTTTCACATAGGATTATGTTCTCATTGCCTTCAGCCATAATATATTCCGCACTCATCAGAAGTTCCTTAAGGTTATTCGCAAGACCTCGTTTAAGCAGGATAGTCTTATTTGTTTTTCCTAGTTCTTTCAGCAATTCGAAATTCTGCATGTTTCTTGCTCCTACCTGTATTACATCAACCTCTTCAAATAATGGCAGGTGATTCGCATTCATTATTTCTGACACTATTGGCATGCCGGTTATTTTTTTTGCTTTAAGGAGCAACTCAATTCCTTCTGCTTTCATTCCCTGAAAGTCATATGGGGAAGTACGGGGTTTGAATGCTCCGCCTCTTAGCATATCTGCACCTGCAGCTTGAACTTTTGTCGCTACTTCAAGAACCTGGTTTTCCGATTCCACTGAACATGGTCCTGCAATCATAGCGAAATGTCCGTTTCCGATAAGGGCATTACCGATTTTAATAACAGTATCATCAGGATGGAATTTTCTGTTAGCATTCTTAAATGGTTCAGTTATCCTTTTAACAGATTCGACTATGTCCAATACCTCAAGCAGTTCTATATCAATTTTACTCGTGTCACCTATTAGTCCTAATATGGTCTGGTAGTCCCCAACGGATACATGGACATTCAATCCCTGGTCTTTAAACCATGCGATAAGATTATCGATCTGTGCCTGCGGTGCGTTTGGTTTTAATACTGCTATCATTGGAAATCCTCCTTTTTATGATACAAAAAAAGGTTTCACTGTGGATATTCACTGCGAAACCTTTGCTAATCTCTTTGTTCTAATCTATTGGCTAATGTTTTTTGCAGTAAATACCTTCTTACTTCTAAAGTAAAAGTAAAAGTAGTAGTATTCAGCTGTAAAAAACAATTGCTTCATTTCATTCTCCTGATTTTAAATTATAGTAACACATCACAAATTAAGTTGTCAACAAAAAAAACGGCCTGTTCAGCCGTTTCTTTGGGAATTACTCCCTATATACTACTCCTCTTCGAACTCTTCCTTAGAAGCTCCGCATAATGGGCATACCCAGTCTTCCGGAACATCTTCCCATTTTGTGCCAGCAGCTACTCCGTTATCTGGATCACCCTCTTCTTCATCATAAATATAGCCGCATACCGTACAAACATATTTTTTCACAGAAAATACCTCCTCAAAAATTCTACTTATAAATATATACTATTTTACATCAGCTTTCCATAGTCCGTGGAGATTGCAATATTCATATGCTGCAATTGCTTTGTCGTCATCAGTAATTGCAAATGTAACTGCAGGCTTATCTCCAGGAAGAAGGGACTTGCGTTGTCCTCCTTTTTCTGTTTCAAGGTATACCCACATAATGTAGTGTTCTTTAAGCATGGGATGAGGTACAGATCCTACTTCAACAACGATTGTATTTCCTTCTTTCTTTACTACAGGTACATGCTTTTCGTAAG
>JAAYBX010000185.1 GCA_012729955.1 Clostridiaceae bacterium | reverse complement strand
TTAAAAATATCTTAAGAGAATCTGTAATGCTTTCTGCAGATGTAACAGCTGCTTTTGACCCGAATCATAAAGCTGTTTTTGAAGCAAATAATTCTGCATATATTAACAGAGGAATCGCTATATGCAAATATACTGGTTCAGGCGGCAAGGGAGGAGCAAGTGATGCAAATGCTGAATTTGTAAACTCAATTACCAAGCTTTTCGATCAAAGCGAAGACATAGTATGGCAGATAGCTGAACTTGGTAAAATTGATGTTGGCGGTGGAGGCACTATCGCGAAATTTGCCGCTCAACTTGGCATCAATGTGCTTGATGCGGGGGTACCATTGCTATCAATGCATGCACCTTATGAACTTGCAAGTAAAGCGGATATCTATATGACTTATAAAGCTTTTAAAGTTTTCTACGAAAATTTATAGGATTAAAATATATTAAGGACCCAAAAGGTCCTTTGGACTCAAAAGGTCCTTTGGACCCAAAAGGTCCTTTTTTTTATTTACATATTTCATATAAATAAGCATTTTTCTGTTTACCAGTAACTCGAATTACATCAAGATGATTCATTATATTCAACATCAATCCTGCTAGTCTTCTATTTATTCCTAATACTTCTGAATACTTTTTTACTGTGAAAGGGGACTGCAAATCATCAGGAAAGAAAAATAAATAATCTTTCTTAGTAGAAAGATTTAAACTATCGCATATTTTTGTCGGAATCCTCTCATAACGTGAAGAACCCTTTTTAAAATCTTTACTCCAACCATTAAGTAAACGATATTCATGCATATCAATGAGCATAAGTGTTATTTTCAATTTTTCATTTCTTAAAAACATTTTTATTTTATATAGTTCTTTGAATGCGTCCATGTAATTGCCTTTTTTAGGGCTTTTTCTTTTATCAGATATTGTACCATCTTGGTCGCTAATCCAGTAAATCCATTTATTATATGGAATAGGATATATGATATTAACATTATATTCATCCAGGAAAGAATTCAGTTTATTTCTAAGCCTGTTAAAAGAAGATGTCTGTATTTCATAAATTACATTGTCTTTGTAAATATCAGCAAAAAAACCATTAATTCTAATTTCATGGTATAAATAATCAGATTCAATATAATATTTTAGAATCGAATGCAGTTTTTTTTCTCCAAGAACGCCTATGCACTTTCTATTCTGATAAATGCATATTCCTTTTTCATATGCTCTTGAAAATCTATCGTCATCCATTTACCTTATTCCAGCTTTGTGTAAAATGAATTTTTGATTATTGTAGATACTGCAGGGATATCAATCTGATAGTATATCGTACCAGATATATTTTCAGTCGAACCAGGAAGGGTATACCATTGAATACCTTGCCAGCTGTAATTTTCGTTATTGTCAGTAGGTACAGATTTCATTAATAAATCTAGTATATTCTGAGCGTCATTCAATGTTATGTAAAGATCCAGATCATTGTATACTATGGATAGAAGGCTTGTTACTTTGCTTAGCAGGTTTCTTCTGCTCATTTCAAACATCTGATCAAAGAAAGCATTTAAAATCTGCTTGTTCATTTCAATCCTATTTAAATCCGATCTTTCTGAATAATATTCATTTAGTTCTGTTGAATCAGTTCCAGGAGCAGGCTGCCTGAATCTTAACAGTTTTACAACTTCAGTACCAGTCAAGTGCTTTTCACCTTTTTTAAATTCAATTACAAGTTCCTGAGCAGGGTCATAAACTCCAGTAACAGGATCAATACCATTATCATAGTAGTACATATCTGCAGGTATATGAAAATACAAGCCTCCCATTTCATCTACTATTTTCTGAACGACAGATATATTCATTTTTACTGTATACTTTATTTCTGTTCCAAGCAATTCTTCAAAAATATCAATGACCTTCTCATCTTTTAATATAGTATTAGTGGAAGTGGAATAAATTGATACTGCTTTTTGCTGATTTTTTACAAGAGTATCTCTGGGTATACTCATTGCGCTAATTTTACTGTTTTGTGAATCTATATTAAATAAAATTATTGTATCAGTATCATATCCTTTAATATCAGTAACAAATAAAAGTATGTTAAATGGTTGTTGCTTTGTTTCAATGTATCTATCAAGCCAGTCAGGATTCTCGTTATCAGTATTATTTGAATTTGATGAACCGTTATCAGCAATAACTGAATCAGCTTTTTGCTGTTTGACATTTATAAGTATTACAGTAATTAATCCTGCAATTATCAATATGGTGAACATCGCTGATACAAATACTGAAAGAAATTTTTTTAATATCATACTGCCTCCTTGTCAAGCCATAACCTTATACATTTTACATTATTATGTTTATGTTGTAAAGTATCGCAAAAATCAGGTTTCTTTACAAATTATACGATATTTTATGCTTTTAGGTTCCAAAATCAATCATTTTTCTTTTTTATAATCAGCCAGAGGATTATTTCTTGTAGCGTTTCTTAGCTGTTCATCATCTAAGTGTGTATAAATTTCAGTTGTTGCAATACTCTCATGACCCAAGATACGCTGCAATGCCCTTATATCCACATTCCCATGTTTATACATTAAAGTTGCTGCAGTATGTCTTAATTTGTGTGCAGAATATCGTGTTGTATCTATACCTGCATTTGAAAGCTGTTTTTTTACAATCACATGAACCGTCTTCCTGCTTATCCTTGAATTCCGTTCGCTTAAAAAGAGAGCATTTTTGTCAATTGCTTTATCATTAGGACGAACCGCCATATATTCATTAATAGCATTCTTGCATGCATCATTCAGATATATCGTCCGTTCCTTATTTCCTTTACCAGAAATTTTTATAGTATCATCTCTATAATCGCTTATATTTATCCCTACAAGCTCAGATATTCTGATACCGCAATTTAGCAGAAGGGTCAGCATAGCGAAATCTCTTTTTTCATGCCGGCTTTCTATACTGTCAAGAAGCTTGGTGCTTTCTTCCAGGTTCAGATGGCGGGGGAGGCCTTTTTTAAGTTTTGGAGTTTCAAGTTCCAATACAGGATTAACATTAATTAATTTAACTTTAGAAAAAAGGTATTTATAAAAAGATCTTAATGAAGCGACTTTTCTTGCCCTGGTTTTTGACGAAGCATGTCTGTTTCTTGATAAGAAATTCATATATGCGTAAAAATCTGATAATGTTAGTTTTTCTAGTATTGTTACTTCCATGTCTTTTATGTAAATGTCGTCAAACTCGTCTTTTACTCCGAATTTAAGTATTTTAACAAACCGCAGAAACATCCTGATATCATAATAATATTCATTTACTGTCTGAACAGACCTGTTCTGTATTGTTTCAAGGTATGATAAAAAATCACTGCAGTATTCTGGAAGCTCATCATACTTAAGCATCTATGTCCACCAATTGCGCAATCGCTAAATCAATTCTTCTCAAGGCTTCATCTTTACCTAGTATGTCAGCAATCTCAACTGCACCTCCCGGTGTTACAAGCATTCCGCTCAAAGCTATCCTTACAGGCCACATCACAAGTCCGTTTTTAACACCAAGTTTCTCTGCAGTCGAAGTAAACATAATATATATGGAATCATGATTAAAAACATCCATTTCCATAATTTTATCTCTTATTATCGGAAGAATTCTTTTTGCTTCATTAATATTACATTTGCTTTTTACATTGTCATAAAGATTAACATCAATAGTACTGATATCATTAAGAAATGATATCATATCTGGAATTTCACTTAATACTTCTACACGTTTTTGAATCATTGCACATATTTTTGCTTTATCATAGCTTCGCTGTAAAGCTTTATCTATCCATGGGGAAGCGATCGCTATAAATTCATCCAGTGTTTTTTTTCTTATATATTCACCATTCATCCACCTTAGTTTGTCTGTATCATATGTTGAAGGGGATTTGCCGATACCCTTTATGTCGAAAACTTTTTCCAGTTCAGATAATGTAAAGAATTCCTGTTCAGTACCACTGCTCCATCCAAGCAGAACGATGAAGTTTACAACTGCTTCAGGAAGGTATCCTGATTCAATCAGATCCGAAAAGTACGCATCTCCGCTTCTTTTTGAGATTTTGCCTCCTCCTTGTTTCACAACTAGAGGAAGATGAACGAATATAGGAGGTTCCCAACCGAAAGCGTTGTAAAGAAGCACATATTTCGGTGTCGATGTAATATATTCACTTCCTCTTACAACATGAGATATTTTCATAAGATGATCATCGATTACATTAGCAAAATTATATGTGGGGAATCCATCAGATTTAATAAGTATCTGATCTTCTAATACATCATTATCAAAGGTAATATCTCCATAAACTGAATCATTGTATGTAGTCTTACCTGAGTCCGGCATTAGCTGACGGATTACATATGGTTCTTTAGCATTAAGTTTTCGCTGAATTTCCTCTTCAGAAAGATGAAGACAGTGTCTGTCATATTTAAATTGAATTTTCTTTTTTTCTGCTTCTTGTCTTAGGTCTTCAAGTCTTTCTTCTTTACAGAAGCAGTAATAAGCTTTTTTGTTTTCAATGAGTTTTTCAGCATAAGGAAGATATAAGTCTTTTCTTTCCGACTGCATATATGGTCCGTAATCTCCTCCGATGTCTGGACCTTCGTCGTGTGATATTCCGACTATTTTAAGAGTCTCATATATTACATTTACTGCACCTTCAACATATCTCTTCTGATCAGTATCTTCTATTCTGAGAATGAATTTGCCATTGTTAGCTTTAGCAACAAGGTATTCGTATAAAGCGGATCTTAAGTTACCTATATGCACAAATCCTGTTGGTGATGGCGCATATCTTGTTCTGACTTCATTTTGACACATTTTAAAACTCCTTAGGTATTACTTCTTCATAATTATATCATTATGATTTATTTATACAATAAAATGCGTGTCATATTTCATTTCTGTATGTATAATAAAGAGCAGGAGATAAGACTATTAGCTTGATGAGGAGATCCATATGACTGTAAAAATTTTAACTGATACCAAAACATTTGAGTTTGAAACCGATGATCTTAAGCATCCCAATATATATTCCTTGATTAAAAGTATTCCTGAAATTGACTTCATTGCACCATGCGGAGGTGGAAGAAGATGTGGAAAGTGCAAAATTAAACTAAATAACTATAAATCCGATATGACTGCTGCTGAAAAGGTTTTTTTGACTCCAAAAGAAATATCAGATAATGTACGTCTGGCATGTTTTGTTCCTATTTCAGACGGACAGATAATCGATCTTCGTAATATTAAGGCTGTTCAGGCTATCATGACTGACAACAGGCTTGCATACAGCAAAATTGTAATTAATCCAATAATCAATCATGGATATGGTGTTGCGATTGACATTGGAACAACAACTGTAGCGGCTTCTCTTTATGACCTTCAGACTGCAAATAAATTATCTGTTGCAAGTGATGTAAACAGACAAGCCAGATTTGGTTCAGATGTTATATCACGAATACAGTTTGCTTCTACAAAAGATAATCTTATGCTCATGCAGGATACAATCCTAAATCAGGTCAATAACCTTGTTTCAAATTTATGTGAGCAGGCTTCAATCAATAGTGATGACATCTATCTTGTCGCGATTGCAGGTAATACGACAATGCAGCATCTTTTCATGGGATTAGATCCGACAGGTATTGGCGTTGCTCCCTTTACACCAGTTACTCTGGAAACACATACTTTCGATTATAATGCTCCAGAATTGAAGTCAATTATAAAAATAAACAGCACAGGCAAAATAATTGTGTGCGCTTCTATTGCAAGCTATGTAGGTGCAGATATTCTTGCTGGTATACTGGCAACAGGTATACATATGGCCGACAAACCATGCGTATTGCTTGATATCGGAACTAATGGAGAGATAGTATTAGGATCAAAGGAAAAAATTTACAGTTGCGCGACAGCTGCTGGACCTGCTTTTGAGGGAGCTAATATATCGTGCGGTGTTGCAGGGATTCAAGGTGCAATTAATTCTGTGAGTTATGATAATGTGAAAAGATTTACTACAATAGGTGATAAAGATCCTATCGGGATATGCGGTTCAGGACTTATTGACGCCATTTATTCAATGCTTAAGAATGGAATCATTGAAGAATCAGGTTATATGGAGTCTTCTGAAGGTTTTAAGATAACTGATAATATTATTCTAACACAAAGAGACATAAGGGAAGTTCAGAATGCAAAAGCCGCTATAGCTGCTGGCTTGAAGATACTGATAAAAAGATCAGGATATAAATATTCTGACATAGATAAAGTATATCTTGCT
>JAAYBX010000184.1 GCA_012729955.1 Clostridiaceae bacterium | reverse complement strand
GTATGCTGTTGTTTACTTTCCAGACAAATCAATTGCAAATTTCGAGAATGATAAATTTATACTTAATACAGGTGTTTTTCATGAAAAAAACAATTATATAGGAATAGCAACCATTATATCGGGAAATTTTGTTAAGTCCGGATACCTTCTGTCTGACAGAGATGAAACAGTTTATATGAGTAAAATAGAAAAGAACACAGTACAGGATGATGTTTCCTTAAAAATCATCAACAGGGACAACCCTATAACACAGCAGGAAGCAGATAGTATAACCGGTCTTGTCCAGCTTACAGATCCGGATTACGTACTGGATAACAGGGATGACCTATTTATTCTGAATCATGTTAAGGAAGCTCTGGAGAAACTCCTTTTGGCAGCTGATGCATATGATGCGAGTCTTAATATGCATGTAGCAAGCGCACATAGGACATTTGATGCACAGAAACAGAGTTTTGATTACTGGGTCAACAGAAGAGTGGCCGAGGAGAATATGACATATACTCAGGCTTATGAATATACAGCAGGCCGTGTGGCAATACCAGGCTGCAGCGAGCATCATAACGGACTGACCCTTGATGTTATAGGTTATGGGTATATGCTTGATGAATCATCGAAAGGTGCACCATATGCTTTATGGCTTAAAGATAACAGCTATAAGTATGGATTTACCATAAGATATGAAGAGGGCAAGCAACAGTACACTAAAATTACATTGTATGAACCCTGGCATATACGGTACGTCGGATTACCCACGGCATATTACCTGTATAGAGAAGACCTGTGCATGGAACAGTTTTATATAAAGCTTCTTAATGAGAAATATATTGAATTCATGTATGATAATGAAACATATTACTATATATATTCCAAAACCGATAATATATACATAGATACCGATATTATGGAAATTATACAGTACTCAGCTATTGCATCAGGAGTAGATGGTTATGTACTGCTCTGTAAAGTAAAATGAATCATGTCTGGATAAATCTTATTAGTATTTACCGTACCTTCTGCCGGTTTCAAAAAATGCACGGACATTTTCAATCGGACTTCCGTTGCGGATTGAATCACTGGTACCTAAAATATATCCTCCGCCTTTGCCAAGCACCTCACAGGCATATTGGGTCATTTCCTCAACTTCTTTTACGGTGCCCATCAGAATCTTCGTAAGGCTTACATAGCCCTTTAATGATATTACTTTGTCCAGTTTTTCCTTGATAATCACTGCATCCACATCACCGCCGGATTCCTTTGAGCAGAGTGTGGATAATAAATCCATTTTAATTTGCTTGAAATCATCCAGAAGAGGCATAATTTTACCATCGTCATAAAAATGGAAATAAGCTCCGTAGCTATGAGTAATGGCAGCATCCTCAATTATGCATGGCATAAAATATTCCCTCCAGACTGCAGGTGACCAGCCAGCGCTTAAACTGCAGTTATACCAGCTTTCGAAGATAATTTTCGCACCTCTTTCCAATGCGAAAATCAGGCAGCGTTTGTAATAGGTGTGGAACATTTTGAGTGCGGCTTTAAACAGTTCAGGATCATCATAAAGCATCATAAGGGCATTCTCAAAACCTAGAGAATCGACCAGCAGATGGTCAACACCACTATGCGGTCGTACCTCGACAATCCCGTTATCGCCCAATGCTTTATCCACAAGGCTAAAGTTGCTGTTGCAGAATTTTTCCGGATCAGGCAGCAGATAGGCCATCTTTTCAAGATCATCAATAGTTTTAACAAGTCCTACTGCTTTTTCGGGATTGGGTCCCAACCCGAATATAGGGTCATTCGGTGCATAAAACATACGGTCAGTCAGGATGCCTTTTGGTGTATGAATCGTGCGGTCCACATACAGCATTCTGTCTTTGCGTTCTGACTTCATATCAACTGTAATATCATCAAACTTGGAGTAATCAATGAACTGAGTGTAAGGGAAATTAGGAGGCGAGATATCAATCTGGAATATGGGGTCAAAGCTGAACTCATTCCTCATCTTCATCAACTCAAAATAACCTGAGCCGCCATAATAGTCTCTCATCCAGTAACTCATACGGGGAGAGATAGGGATCCGGTCCGGCATTGTTTTGTTCAGTACGGCTAAAAGCCGTTCACGGGAGGTCATCTCATTCATGTTCATACCATCCTTTAATATTTTTCAAATACCCTGCCTTATTCTAAATCAGGTAAATTCTCTGTAGGTTTGACATCACTGATATCAAGAAGGTACAACTGATTTGTCCTAGTTTTTTCATACCCGCCAGTAAAAAGAATATATCGGTTGTCAGGTGTTACTCTTGGATGAAAATGCGACTTCTGGGAGGAACGAGAACCATAAGTAGGCCTGTTTCCCATCAGAAGTTCCCAGCTGCATGGTCCATCTATCTCGTATCGGTTCATTTTATACATGTTGTGACAGTGGATACCTGTATTATCATAATTCAGATTTTCATAAAAGATTAAATCCCCATTCGGGTCGAAACCGGTGTGGGTGTATCCGAAGAATTCTGGAAGCTTGTACTCAATGTAGCGATGGGTAAATGGGTGATAAATGCCGCCGCAGTTGTCTCCATGGAATTTGCACGCTTCATAGACTATGCCCCGATTAGTTACGGCACAGTGGTTTGCTACACGTCCATCAGCTGATTTGGTACGTATATGTGTATACCAGCGTCCTTCCAGACCGGTAAAAAGTATACCTGATTCTGTAGGAGGATGGTTTATCGCAAAGTAGTCACTGCCATATGGGATAATATGATGCATAACCGCATTGAGAATCAGAATATCCCTCATTTCCCCAGTTTCGAAGTTATATGCCTGTATTGTGCAGTCTTTGGTTAAAGGGCGATATTTGATATAATCTGACCAGTTCCCAGCCGTCATTTCGTAATAGAAGGATTTGTCTATGTGCGAAAAAACAAACCATTTGCCATCAGGAGTTACACAGCTTTGCGAAATCGGATACCTTTCCTTGTCAAGAGTAAAAAGCTCTCTCTCTTCCAGCGTCTCAATATTAATCTCACGGGCAATATTGCAGTCGAAATAAACGACGGTGTTATTAACAGTATTTAATACGCTTCTATGATCCAATACACCATCGCCGCAGGGAGTACACCATGGTCTCCACTGTGCTTCATCTGCACTGTTGGCGGCATGAGTCAGCTGTTTATCCTCACCAGTCTGCAGATTTAATACCCTCAGCTGCACACCTGTATCATCACATTTATGGTAAACTAAAAAACGATTATCGTTTGTTATTGAGGGTATGAAATAGTAGAGGGGGTAGCAAAAAGCATTCCACTCTGTCAAGCGTATCAGCTTTCGCCCTGTCTCAGGATCGGTTTCCGTTTTGAATCCTTTATACAGTTCCATGGATAATCCGTTTCTTTAGCATTGATATCGATAATAAAGCGTAAAGGCATATAACGCATCGGTAAAAAATCTTTCCTTTACACTAGTTCATCACCACAATCTTATATATTAAATTTAGTGAAGTCAACACTTTTAAAGATGTTAATCAAGCTGCTGTTTTAGATTATTTAACTATTAATATACCTATATATCCTTATGAATTTACAGATTTATCCTTCTTTGAAAAGTAAGATATGAACTCATCAAACGTAATATCAAAGAAATCACAATTCTCAGTTTGTGAAATATGTTTCATACCTGCTTTTCTTAATGCCTTCGCACAGCCTACATTGTCAAAATGGACATATGCAGTAACTCTCTCTGCGCGCCATTCGAAAAATGCGGTTCTTAAGCATTCCCTTACAGCTTTTGTACCATATCCTTTTCCCCATATCTCTTTCCTGCCTATGACTATAACCAGTTCATATTCTTTAGGAGTATCAGTATCTGCCAGCCTTACAAAACCTATAGCTTCATTATTCTGTCTGCAGACAAAATAGAATCGTCCGCTTTTATTAAGATGACAGGTCAAAAGGGAAGGGTGTACAGTTGTTATTATGTGATTCAATTTCTCAGCAACATCGGATTTTTCATTAAGATACCTGGTAACTACAGGATCTCTTACCCAGTCTAGTAAATATGCTGCTTTTGATGTATCTATGTCCGCATGTAAAAAAACAGAAGCGGCTCTTTCCATATCGCTTACCTCGCAGTAAAAAATATTTAAAAGCCCTTCTTTGAATAATCAATGACGGTTCTTTTTGTAAAACCATATTACCATAGAGTGTAAATTATATCAAGGTTAAATAAATCATTAAATTATCAGTATCATAATGAGGCTTGTTTTAACCTTTACAGAGAACGTAGTTTGGCTTCCGCGTCTTCAAAAAATGTTTTATCACCAACACCACGTTCTATGAGCTCAGCCCAAATACTGTAAATAGCGGCATTCCACCCCTGGTTTGCTTTTGAACAGAATCCGGAAATTGTGCTCGTGTATTCATGTGTAGCTCCGTCATAATCCAAATCCACGAACAAACGCTTCGTCATATTATCTACAACGCCATCAGCGTGATGCAGAAAAGCGGCAATGTGGAACATCATTTCATAAATATGATAAGAACCGCCGTTTGCATAACTGCCTAACTTCACGGCTTCCATGTACTTATTCTCCTTGTTGTAAGCTCTGTATGCTTCCTGAGGTAAATAGTCACCATTGACATCGGATACGATTTTTATGCCATATTTTGTTTTCGCATTGCTGTTTATAATGAAGTTATATGTGTTCGAAGCGATATAATCCGGTATAAAAGACTTGCCGAACAGCATGTAGTATAAAAGCGGACCAATAAAGCAGTCCAACGCAAGATATGGCTTTTTGGCACTCATCTGCATGAATTTTCCGTTATATAGCGAAAGGTAAGCATTAAGTGCTATTACAAGCCGATTGCCGACATCATATCCTAATTCTTTTGCTATATAAAGCGCACATATGCAAAGTCCCTGTGAATAAGCATCAATATCATCAAATTCATAAGCGCAGATATCAAACCAGTTACGAAAGGTTCCATCTTCACGACAATCCGCACAATATCCTCCATTGCCATATTTATCTATATTCATAAACATTTTTTTAACCATGGTATCTAATAATTCTTTTTTGTATTGTCCGCCACGTTTATATATTCGATAGGACCATATTATAAGGAACAATGGGTTTTCGGCACCGGATATCTTTTCATAATCTTTTCTGCATGCATATGCGTTATAACATTGCTGTTCCATTTCGTATGGCAGTATCATTGTCTGGTAAAATGAATCTCTTATATATTGACTGTTCGCATACTGTATACCTGCAACTATCCAATAATCGCTTGACCCTTCTTCATTCCTGCGATAATGCATATAATTAGCACCAAAGCACATTGCGTGATATACTGAGTTGTCATTATTGCCGAAAACAGAATTGATAAGAACAAACATATCACGATTTATTGCCTTCTGATTATCTGATTTTGTCTTACACATAGCAACTTTGAATGTATGTTTTATATCTTTGTCTATAGAATGATAATATGGCAGGAATTCATCCCCTTCAAAATTCGGGCTTCCGCCATTATCGCCTGATGATAGAAAAAATTCATTATTTTGGGGTATTATATGCTGTGTTGTATAGTTGTCGCAATGAGCGGGATTGTCACTGACCCAGATATCACAGCCTTCCTCTGTTACTACAGCAACAGACGGAATGGCGCTTTTATCCATCTTATATTGATAATTCATATAATTATGGGGACTTTGCCGTAGTATCTGTTCCTGCTCGCTTTTGCCTGCAAACGAATAAAGCTCTCCTTCACCGACACCATGAACAGAAATATAGCATTTTGCAGGATTCATGCTTTGTGCGGTTAATTCAAATATCTTGTATATTCCATTTGTTTTCCTGATGCATGATATGGTTATTTCTGCTTCCTGGATATGTATTTCTGCACTATAATGTAAACCTTCAATATCCAGAACATTGTAAATTTTAACCGGTGTATGAAGTAAAATATTATATTTCATTGATATTTTCCCTTTCATGGTTTATCTCTGAAAATGCTATAGAAGCGATAAAAACAAGAAAAACCGAGTATATTCTCGGTTTTCCGGTTGGCATTTGATACCATTCATGTCATGGAGGCGCCATCCGGATTTGAACCGGAGATGAAGGTTTTGCAGACCTCTACCTTACCGCTTGGTTATGGCGCCATAAAAAAATGGAGCGGGTTACGAGATTCGGACTCGCGACTTTCACCTTGGCAAGGTGACACTCTACCACTGAGTTAAACCC
>JAAYBX010000183.1 GCA_012729955.1 Clostridiaceae bacterium | reverse complement strand
CCTGCTAATATATAATTCATTTGTTAGTAATCTTTCAATTGAAAGGAAGAACCAGATGATAAGATTAGGTGTAAACTCAGTACTTTTCAAGCATTACACATTTGGACATGCTGCTGAAGCTATTGCCAAATGCGGCTATGACGGTGTGGAGATATCTGCCATACCAGGAATGTGCGAGCATCTTCAGGTAGAGAACTGGAGAGCTCAGAAAAAAGAAATCAAATCAATCCTAGAAGCCACAGGTTTAACAATTTTAGCTTCAGAAGTCGCATCCAGAGATAAGAAAAGAATGAAGAAAGCTCTTGAAGCGGCAGAATATTTTAATATCCCTGTTTTAAATGTCGGCCCTGGAGGTAAGACCGGTAGCGAAGAAGATTTGATTGAGACTGCAAAAAGCTTGTCGGAACTTGCAAAAATGGCAGAAAAATATGGTGTCACAATCTGCTGTAAAGCACATGTCGGAGCATCGATGTACAACACAGAAACTACCTTAAGGATTATGGGAATGATTGACAGCCCTAACTTCGGGGTTGACATGGACCCATCCCATATATATCGGGCTTCGGAACTGCCTGAAGATGCAATAGCTGCAGTACTTCCAAGAATGAGACATATACATATCCGTGACTGCAAAGGAAAAGGACCAAGTCCGGGAATCCCTGCATTACAAGCTTGCGGCAAAGGAGATATAAATCTTTTCGGATATATATCCCAGATGGTAAAAGCCGGTTATGATGGTCCGGTTAATCTTGAAGTTATCGGAGCTGAGCAGGATATGGTCGAAGCGACACGAATAGCAGCTGAAAGCTATGGATATATGAATGCATGCCTTAAGATGCTTAATGCCAGATAACGGGATATGAACTGATATTGAAAATGTATTAAAATTTATAAGGAGAAATAACAATGGCAAAAAAACCCAATCTACTATTTTTCGGAATAGACAGCTTAAGAAGAGACCATATGAGTCTTTACGGTTATAACAGGCTTACAACCCCGAATATTGACAAGTATTTAAAAAAAGGGACAGTATACAGCAACTGCTTCTCTCCACATATCCCTACAACACCAGGATATGCTAATATGCTTACCGGTTTCGATTGTTTCGGTACTGATATAGTCGCATTGCGCCACAAAGGCGATATTGCACCAAATGTAAAAACATTAGCTGAAATTCTTTCTGAAAACGGATATGCAACGACAAATGTAGGTTTCAAGAATGTTTCAGGAAGAGGATTTGACACTTACATTGATTATGAGGGCTGGAAAGCTGATGCCGGTGATGGAAGAGCCCACAAAGCTGAAAATCTTAATGATGTCGCCCTGCCAGAACTCGAAAGGCTCGCATCACAGGAAAAGCCATTTTTCCTTTTCTTAAGACATATGGATCCTCATTCTCCTTATCTTCCACCCAAGCCATATGATAAAATATTTTATCAGAAGAATGAATTTGATCCTGATAACCACTCATTAGATCCTGTAATGACGTTTAAACCTTTCTGCGACTATTTCGCAACATGGTTCCCAGAAGGATGTACAGATAAGGACTACATAATTTCCCAGTATGATTCAGCAATTGCATATATGGATACATGCATCCAGACTATCTTGCAGAAACTTACTGACCTTGGATTGGAAAATGATACTCTTGTTGTATTCACATCAGACCATGGCGAGACTCTTCATGATCATGACTGCTATTATGATCACCACAGCCTGTATGACCCGACTCTTGTTGTTCCTCTTGCTTTCAGATTTCCAGGCATAATACCACAAGGAGCAAGAGTTGATGATACATGCAGACTGCAGGATGTAACCCCGACTGTGTTGGATATTCTGGGTATTGACACTGGTATAAATTTCGACGGGCGAAGCCTTCTTCCATTAGCAATGGGAACTCCAATGCCTAAAATAGATGAATTTTATATCACTGAATGCACATGGATGAGAAAACATGGCTGGAGGACTCCTAAGTGGAAATATATAAAAGCATTGGAACCGGATTTCCATTTCAAACCCGAAGTAGAGCTTTATGATTTAGAGAACGATCCTCTGGAATATACTAATATTGCAGAATTAAGACAAGACATAGTAATGATGCTTGATAAAAAGATGAATGATTTCATTCAAGGACGCGAGAAAGAAGTTGGAAGAACTAATCCCATGCACAACAATCCAAATTGGCATGGCCTTAATATCGGAAGAGGCTTTTTATCTTCAGAAGAGGCTTACAACTCCCTGCACATAGGCTCACCGGGAGCTGCAGCTAAATTACAGCAGAAATAAGGAGGCATGTGATGTTAAGAGCGGCCGTGATAGGAATGGGTCCTATCGGCAACAATCATGCGACAGCTTACAAAAACTGCAAACAGGCTGAACTTATAGCAGTATGCGATATAAGAAAAGATCGTGCTGATTCATCAAAAGCCAAGTATAATGTGCCGGCATACTATAATGCAGAAGATATGCTAAAAAAGGAGAAACCGGATATTGTCAGTGTTTCAACCGGAGGATTCGAATACAGTTCAGATCACTACCTTCCTACAATGCAAGCGCTTAATGCAGGATGCCATGTACTGACAGAGAAACCAATCTCCAATAACTTAAAGCACGGGCAGGAGATGGTTGACTTAGCAAAGAAGCTTGACAGATGCTTTGCGGTTGATTTGAATCACAGATTTACACCTGCAGCCCGTGTGGCAAAGAAATGGCAAAATGACGGGTTGATAGGTGATCTGCTCTTCTTGAATATGGCATTATGGATAGGAAGATTCCAGCCACACTTTGACACAGAATTTTACCATCTCAAAGCTCTTAATCCGCATTCATGTGATATATTGAGGTATTTCGGCGGTGATGTCGATCAGGTACACTGTTATGCGATGAAAGCTCCGGGAAGAGATATATGGTCGACAGCTTCAATTAATATGAAATTTGCAAATGGAGCAGTAGGTCATCTGACAAGTTCATATGACATTGAAAGAGGACATCCTATGGAAAGGTGCGAAGTCGCTGGAACAATGGGAAGATTGATTTTTGAGGATATGTGGAGGGAAGCAACTCTCTTCCCTGCCGGAAATTATGAGAAAAGAGTATATACTAACCCTGTATTCGGGGGATTTAGGGATTTTTAT
>JAAYBX010000182.1 GCA_012729955.1 Clostridiaceae bacterium | reverse complement strand
TACACTGATTTCATAGATGCCCTGTCAGGCATATTAAACCTCCCCCTTACAAACTACTACCTTACTCAAAGGCAGGTAAAAGGGATACAGGACTACAAGTTATGAGGATAAGCAGAGGCTGCTGAACATGCATGACAGTACAGTTTTACTGTAACTCTCACCATTTTTTATTGCTTCAGGCCAAAGACAGGTATCATATTTCTAATGAAATTCAATACTGATTTTACTTTTTGCTTACGTTTTTACTTATGTTCTGCCTGATACCAGCCATAAATCAAGATTTTCTTTAATTTACACCGCTTTACACAAAAAACGCCTTAAAGCGTCTTTTGCTGTTCATTTTATATACATTCACATTTTTAAGTTATGAATTAATATATTACTCCTTGGGCAATCATTGCATCAGCGACTTTTATAAAACCTGCCATATTAGCTCCTGCAACCAGATCACCTTCAACTCCATATGCTTTTGCAGTATCATTAGCATTATTAAATATACCCTTCATTATCGCTTTTAATTTTTCATCGACTTTTTCAAAAGACCAGCTATATCTGACAGAATTCTGACTCATTTCCAATCCTGATGTTGCGACACCACCTGCATTTGCCGCTTTTGCTGGACCGAACAAGACATTATTATGTTGGAAATACTGCGTTGCTTCAGGAGTACAAGGCATATTAGCTCCTTCTGCAACAGCTATAACATTGTTACTTACAAGAATTTTAGCATCTTCTATATCCAATTCATTCTGGGTAGCACAAGGAAGAGCTATATCACATGGTATTGCCCATGGCCGCATAGAAGGATAATAAACAGAACCTTTAACCATTTTCTCATAATCAGATATTCTTTTTCTATCAACTTCTTTCAACTTTTTAAGTATTTCCAGATTTATGCCATTAGGGTCATATATGAATCCATCACTGTCACTGGCTGTAACAGGCAAACCTTTTAACTGGTATATCTTCTCAATTGCATATATTGCTACATTTCCAGAACCTGATACAGCAACCTTTTTATTCGCAAAAGAATCGTTTTTTAATGTCTTTAGCATTTCTTCAGTAAAGTAGCACAATCCATAGCCGGTTGCTTCTTTACGAACAAGCGATCCTCCATATGCTAATCCTTTTCCTGTCAGAACACCGGTAAATTCATTAGCAAGTCTTTTATATTGTCCGAAAAGATATCCTATCTCACGTGCTCCAGTCCCTATATCACCAGCAGGAACATCTAGATTTGGGCCTACATGCCTGAAAAGTTCAGACATGAATGACTGGCAAAATCTCATTATCTCCATATCTGATTTGCCTTTCGGGTCAAAATCTGATCCTCCTTTGCCACCACCCATCGGAAGCCCTGTAAGACTGTTTTTGAATATCTGTTCAAATCCAAGAAACTTTAAAACTGAAGCATTGACTGACGGATGCAGCCTTAAACCTCCTTTATATGGTCCGATTGCAGAGTTGAACTGTACTCTGAAACCTTTATTCACATTTATTTTATTATCATCTGAAACCCATGTGACTCTGAAAGTTATCATTCTCTCAGGTTCAGCAATCCTTTCAAGAATAGCATTTTTCTCATATATGCTGTTTCTTTCAATAATTGGGGCTATTGTCTCGAATACTTCACCTACCGCTTGATGAAATTCAGGCTCATTCGGATTCCTAGTTATCACTTGTTCATACGCTTTTGCAATATAAGGATTTGTAAAATTCATTTTTTCAATACTCCTATCTAAAATATATGCTTTTTTGCATATTATTCATTAACAAAAAATCATTTTAGTCATATTAACACAAGTAAAAGCATTATTCAATATTTTTTATAAAAAAAACAGGGTTCGTAAAGTGAAAACTTAAATTCCAGTATTAAAATACAGAAACGGATTTTAGTCTTGCACATAATTCCATATTGTTACATATGGCTTTTTTGTATATATTTCTCTTCTCCGGGAGTGTTCTGCCAGGAAAGGAGAAAAAACATGAGAAAAGCAGCACATGACAGCAAACACCTCACACTTGATGAAAGAAAGATTATCCAGACCGGTATAGGGAACGGTTCTTCAAAGTCC
>JAAYBX010000181.1 GCA_012729955.1 Clostridiaceae bacterium | reverse complement strand
AGAAGCATAAACATTACCGGCAAAGATGCCCAGAACATGCTTGATACAGTGCAAATTACATGCAACAAAAATGGGATACCATATGACACTCAAAAACCTACTGTAACAAGCGGAATCAGGCTTGGAACACCTGCAGTAACGACAAGAGGTATGGGAGTTGCAGAGATGAAGGAAATTGCCCATATTATATATAGAACACTTACAGATTATGATAATTATAGAGTTGAAGCCATTGAAAAAGTCAAGACATTGATAAACAGGTTTCCATTATATAAATGAGAAATGAACCTCTAGCTTACAGAATGAGTCCAAGATCACTGGATGAGTTTGTAGGACAAAAGCATATAGTCGGAGAAAAAAAACTTTTAAGAAGGCTAATTGAAGCTGACAATCTTCATTCGCTGATTTTTTTCGGTCCTCCGGGAACAGGCAAAACAGCTCTTGCACGAATAATAGCTAATATTACAAAATCCATGTTCGTTTCCTTGAATGCTGTTACATGCGGAATTGCAGATATTAAACAAATTGTAACTGATACAAAGAATCAATTTATAAATCCAAATGGGCGTACTGTATTATTTCTTGATGAAATACACAGGTTCAACAAAGCACAGCAGGATTCGTTACTGCCTCATGTTGAGAATGGAACAATTGTGCTTATAGGTGCAACTACAGAAAATCCGTATTTTGAGGTTAACAAAGCTTTAATATCACGTTCCACAATATTCATGTTAAATCCTCTTACTAATGAAGATATTTATTCTATTTTAAAAAATGCATTATCTGATAGGGAAAGAGGTCTTGGAGAATATGATGTAGAGATTCCAGACGAGACTCTTATGAAACTTTCCTCTTCATGTTCAGGTGATGCAAGAATTGCTCTTAATGCTCTTGAACTTGCTGTACAGACTACCAAATGCGATAAATCAGGGAAAATATATATCACAAATGAAGTCCTTAAGGAATGTATACAGAACAATGCAATACGATTTGATAAATCTGGAGAAGAACATTATGACAATATAAGCGCATTTATTAAGTCAATGAGAGGATCTTCCCCAGACGGAGCATTATTCTATCTTGGAAAAGCACTTGTAGCAGGTGAAGACATTAATTTTATTGCCAGAAGAATCGTTATATGCGCTGCTGAAGATGTCGGGCTCGCAAATCCAAACGCATTAGTTGTTGCACAATCAGCTGCAGAAGCAGTAAGAATGATAGGAATGCCCGAATCTGCGTTGATATTAGCTGAAGCTGCTGCGTACGTCGCTGTATCAGAAAAATCAAATTCATGTTCTGCAGCTATTTTTAATATAATGGAGGATGTAAAAAACATGGATACAGGTGAAATCCCAATGTGGCTTAGAAATGCACCTGTTGATGAAATGAAGGAACATGGTTATTCAATCGGTTACAAATATGCACATAACTATGAGGGAAATTATGTTGAACAGCAGTATCTGCCTGATATAATAAAGAACAGGATATACTATAAACCGACACAGAATGGTGATGAAGGGAAACTTACAGAATGGATGAAAAAAAGAAAGTAATATTAAAAAGAATTTTAGCATGGGTATATCTCGTGCTCTTCGTTTTTGTGATTCTGAATCTTATGATATTTGATTTTTATAAAGATGTATTTCTTTTTGCATATATTGCTTTACTGATTGTATATTTCTTAATATTCAGAAATACTCCAGCTGATAAATCAGATGTAAAAGATAAGGAAGATAATACTAATAAGAAATAGAAACAGGAGATTTATATGAAGCAGATATATTTAGACCATGCAGCTACAACACAGCTTGATGAAGCTGTTCTAAAAAAAATGATGCCCTACATGAGGGATTATTATGGAAATCCTTCCTCAATATACACAATTGGCAGAGAGAGTAAAAGAGCCATTGAAGAAGCAAGAGATATTGTGGCTTCTTGCTTTAATTGTAAAAACAGCGAGATTTATTTTACTTCATGTGGTACTGAAAGTGATAATTGGGCAATAAAAGGAGTATGTGCATTTAATAAAAATAAGGGAAAACATATTATTACATCAAACATTGAACATCATGCTGTGCTTGATACATTCCTATATATGAAAAAGCAAGGTTATGAGATAACAGTTGTACCTGTTGAAAAAAACGGTATCATTGATCCATTAAAAATTGAAAAAGAAATACGTAAAGATACTATTTTAATTTCTGTGATGTTTGCTAATAATGAAATCGGAACTATACAGCCTATTGCTGAGATTGGTAGTATTGCAAGGAAAAATAACATAATATTTCATACAGATGCTGTTCAGGCTGCAGGTACAATTCCAATTGATGTCAAAGAAATGAATATTGACCTAATGTCTATATCAGCACACAAATTCTACGGTCCAAAAGGTGTTGGAGCTCTTTATATCAGAAGAGGTATAATGATTGACAATCTTTTTCATGGAGGAGGACAGGAAAGAACAAGAAGAGCAGCCACTGAGAATATTTCCGGAATAATTGGTTTAGCTGAAGCACTGAAATTGTCATTGGAAAATATGGATTATAATAATAACCATATAAAAAAAATCAGGGATGCCGTTAAAAGGGGAATTGAACAGAAGATACCCTATATTATATACAATGGTGATCCGTCACAAAGGCTTGTAAATAATATTAATTTCTGTTTTAGATTTATAGAAGGGGAAGCCCTTATACTTATGCTTGACTTCAAAGGCATTTCAGCTTCGTCCGGATCAGCATGTACATCTGGTTCACTTGATCCTTCACATGTGCTTTTAGCTTTAGGTCTGCCTCATGAGATTGCACATGGCTCTTTAAGACTGACTTTTGGAAGAGACAGCAGCATGGAGGATGTCGATTATATCGTTGATTCCATAGCCCAAGTTGTTGACAGGCTCAGACAGATGTCTCCTCTATATGAAACTTTTGTAAAAGAGCAGGGATAGTTTATTAATATAAATACATATATGTTATAATATATAGAATGAAAGGAGAACGAATTTATGTATAGCAATAAAGTAATGGATCATTTTTCAAATCCGCGCAATGTGGGAGAACTTGCTGATGCTAATGCTGTAGGTGAAGTGGGTAATGCCAAATGCGGGGATATTATGAAAATATATATGAAAATAGAAGACAATGTTATAAAGAATGTAAGTTTTAAGACGTTTGGCTGTGGAGCAGCAATTGCTACAAGCAGCATGGCTACGGAACTTGTTAAAGGTAAAAGCATAGAAGATGCTTTATCTCTAACTAACAAAGCTGTTATGGAAGCGCTTGATGGTCTTCCTCCGGTTAAAGTTCATTGTTCTGTTCTCGCTGAAGAAGCTATTAAAGCAGCAATTAATAACTATAAAAAGAGTATCGGGGAACAGGTAACTGAGGATGAATATACTTGTAATTCCTGCTGCCATAACAAAAAATGCGAATAGAGGTATAAAATGGTAGAGAATAAGGATGTTAAAGATTTACTTTTTTATGAAAGAAAAAATGTTTGGAAGGAAATTTCCGAAGATCAGGTTACTGCAATTAATCAGTTTTCCGAAGGATATAAGGAATTTTTAAACCAGTGTAAAACTGAGAGAGAATGTGTAAAATTCATACACAACCTTTGTTTGTCAAAGGAAAACAGTTTTATGTCACTAAAAAGCGCATATAAAAATGGACAGCACCTTCACCCAGGAGATAAACTTTATTATATTGAAAACAACAAAGCTGTCATGCTGATTACAATCGGTAAAGAAGGAATTTCCCAAGGAATTAAGATTATTGGTTCTCATATAGATGCTCCTAGACTGGATTTGAAACCTCTCCCAATATTTGAAGACACAGAACTTGGTTTTCTTAAGACTCATTACTATGGCGGAGTCAGAAAATATCAGTGGGTAACAATTCCTTTGGCTCTCCATGGTATCATTTATAAGAGCGATGGCACGGAAATTGAAGTTACGATAGGTGAGAATGATACTGATCCTGTTTTCGTTATTCCCGATTTACTT
>JAAYBX010000180.1 GCA_012729955.1 Clostridiaceae bacterium | reverse complement strand
TAGACCTTGCAGTAAAGATGGGAACCAAAGTAGTCACTACCCATATAGGAACAGTACCTGAGGACAAAAGCCATGAGAAATATAAAATCATTCATGGCGCATGCCTGGAGCTTGGAAGATATGCTGATTCTCAGGGAGTAAAATTTGCTATTGAAACAGGTCCGGAGAAAGCGCATATTTTAAGAATGCTTCTTGATGATCTTGACTGTACTGGAATAGCAGTAAACTTTGACCCTGCTAACCTGACAATGTGTGTTGATGATGATGCCAGAGCGGCAGTAGCATTACTTGCTCCATTTATTGTACATACTCATGCAAAGGATGGCATCATGTTAAGTAAGTATACAGCAGATCCGAGATATAGCGAATTAGCAAAACAGAGGAAATGGCTGGAACTGCCGTTAGGAGAAGGAGATGTCGGTTTCCCGACATATCTTGAAGCATTAAGGAAAACAGGTTACAAAGGCTTTCTGACAATTGAGCGTGAAGTAGGTGATGAACCTGCAAAAGACATAGCGAATGCAGTATCGTTCTTAAGAAAACTTATATAGGAGGATAAAATGAAAATCGGAATAAGTTCATATTCATATGAGAAGCTTGCTAAGAAAGGATTGATTGATTCTTTCAGTATTATAAAAAAAACAAAGGAATATGGGTTTGATGCTATAGAATTTTCAGGAATACCTGGTGATACATACGAAAAACGATACCAGATGGCAAAAGAAATTAAAAAAGCATGTGATGACTGTGACCTTCTGATAGCCAATTATTCTACAGGTGCTGATCTTATAAAAGGTTCTGACTGGAATTTGAAAAACGAGACAGATCGAATAAAAAAGGAGATAGATATAGCTGCAGTTCTTGGAGTAAGTAAGATGAGGCATGATGCATCTTTCGGCTTTGGAGCAACAGACCCTAAAGCACGTCCTTTGGAGTGTTATCTTGACAGGCTTGCACAAGGATGCAAGACGCTGACAGAGTATGCCAAAAGTGCAAACATACGCACAATGGTGGAGAATCACGGGAAATACTGTCAGCACAGCCAGGATGTTTTAAGCATATATAAAGCAGTAGATGATGATAATTTCGGTATATTAATTGATATTGGTAACTTTATTTGTGTAGACCAGGATCCAGTTGAAGGTGTAGCTGATCTTGCTCCATATGCTTTCCATGTACATGCAAAAGATTTCCATATGAAATCAGGCATTTGCATGAATCCGGGATGGGGATGGTTTCTGAGCAAACACGGTAACTATTTGAGAGGTGCTATAATCGGTCATGGCGAAGTTCCTTTGAAGGAATGTATTAATATTTTGAAGACTTATGGATATAATGATGTGCTTTCAATTGAGTTTGAAGGTATTGAGGATGTATTCTCTGCTATAGACAGCGGTCATTCCAATCTTAAGAAACTGGTTGATATGTAATGGAAGGGAAAGACACAAAAAATAGTAAGAATATATATATTTGGCTGATAATCGGTTCAGCAGTTGTAGGTATGATATTCAGTATACTTTACCTGGGTTTTGAAATTTTCATACCAGCTGCAAGCGCATTAAGCTTATGTATTATGTTCTTTTTTATTCTCGCAGTTGTAAAGAAATATCCTGATTTTCTTACCAGCAGGCAAAAAAAGGTAATAAAAATAATAGCATGGGTGGGGATGATTGCAGGATTTTTAGCTGCGGTGATCCAGCTTATTCTATTCTTCAAATTTTAAGAGAGTATCACTGAAGATGAGGGATAATCATATGTATTATTCCTTCTTTTTATGTTAAAATAACGATAGAGGTCAGCATGAAAATTATTTCCGGCTTTGACATGCATTTGTTCCGTGAAGGAACGCAATGCCAAGCATACAGGATGTTCGGAGCGCACCTTACGGATAGTGGGTGTGAATTTTCAGTGTATGCTCCGAATGCTGAGCAAGTCTGTGTAGTAGGGGATTTTAATAACTGGAATATATTCGCACACAATATGAACAAATCATCTGATGGCGTGTTCAGCATATTTATTAAAAGTGCAAAAGAATGGGACAGATACAAATACAGGATTATTACAAAGGATAATGAGGAGCTGTATAAAGCAGATCCATATGCATTCTATGCTGAGCATATGCCAAATACAGCTTCAAAAATAGCGCAGATTGATGACTATATATGGTATGACAGCGATTGGATTGATAAACGTAATAACACATCCGTGCATGACAAGCCGATTAATATATACGAGATGCATCTTGGTTCTTGGAAGAGGCATGCAGATAATGAATATTACACATATGAGGATTATGCGAATGAACTGATTCCGTATATAAAGAATATGGGATATACCCATATAGAATTAATGCCGGTTATGGAATATCCTTTCGATATGTCATGGGGTTATCAGTGTTTAGGTTACTTCGCTGCAAACAGCAGATATGGATCTCCGAAGCAGCTTAAAAATCTGATAGACCGCTGTCATCAGAATAATATTGGAGTTATTCTAGACTGGGTACCAGCTCATTTTCCCAAAGATTCATATGGCCTTGCCCAATTTGACGGATCCAGCCTTTATGAATATTCCGATTATAATAAAGCCCATCATAAGGAATGGGGTACATTGATTTTTGATTATGGGAAAAATGAAGTATGCAGTTTTCTGTTATCTTCAGCATATTTCTGGATTAAGGAATATCATGCAGATGGATTGAGAGTGGATGCAGTATCTTCAATGCTTTATCTTGATTATGGCCGAAGAGAGGGAGAATGGGTACCAAACGAAAAGGGTGGAAGAGAGAATCTGGAAGCTGTAAGGTTCTTACGGTCACTGTCCATGAATCTTTTCAGAGATTTTCCAAATATAATACTTGCTGCGGAGGAATCAACAGCATGGCCTAATGTTACATCCATGGTCTGTGACGGAGGACTGGGATTCAATTTTAAGTGGAATATGGGTTGGATGAATGACACTTTATCATATATTTCAAAAGATCCCTTATTCAGGAAATATGATCATCATAAACTGACATTTTCTATGGTGTATGCTTTTTCAGAGAATTATATTCTGCCTCTTTCGCATGATGAGGTAGTTCATGGCAAGAAATCACTTGTTGAAAAAATGCCTGGGTCATATGAAGACAAATTTTCCAATCTTAAGGTATATTATGCATATTATATGTCACATCCAGGCAAGAAGCTTATGTTTATGGGAGGCGAATTCGCCCAGTTTATTGAATGGAGATACCAGTCCGGATTAGACTGGGTTCTTCTTGAATATGAGTCACACAGAAAACTGATGGCTTATGTCAAAGACCTAAATGTGTTTTATAAAAAGCATAAAGCCTTCTATGAAAAAGAGAGAGACTGGACAGGATTCAAATGGATTAATGCAGATGCAGATGCAGACAGTGTGCTTTCATATATAAGAAGAGATAAATCAGGAAAGAACGATATATTAGTGATAATAAATTTCACGCCTATCGATCGTAATGCATATCGTATTGGAGTACCATATACTGGCAAGTATAAATTATTAATGAATTCATCAGACGAAAACTATTCCATATCAGGAAAAACAATTCAGAAGGAATATGCTGCACAGAATATTCCATGGGATGGCATGAAAGCAAGTTTATGTGTTGATTTAAAAGGATTAACAGCTTTATATATTAAAAAAGTATAGGAGGATATATGCGAAATAAAGATTGTATAGCCTTAATACTTGCAGGCGGGCAAGGGAGCCGTTTAGGAGTTCTTACAAAGAAAGTTGCCAAGCCAGCGGTAAATTTCGGTGGGAAATACAGGATAATTGATTTTCCGCTCAGTAACTGCACAAACTCCAACATAGATACCGTTGGGGTTCTGACTCAGTATCAGCCATTGGAACTCAACTCTTACATTGGAAGCGGGCAGCCATGGGATTTGGACAGAAGTTTCGGAGGTGTATATTTACTGCCTCCATATATGAAATCAGAAACAGGGATATGGTATAAAGGAACTGCTAATGCAATATACCAGAATATGGACTTCATTCAGATGTTTAATCCTAAAAATGTGCTGATTCTTTCAGGAGATCATATATATAAAATGAATTATGCGAAAATGCTGGATTTCCATAATGAAAATAATGCTGATGCAACTATTTCCTGCATTAAGGTACCATGGGATCAGGCAGACCGTTTTGGTATTATGGAAACAGATAAATCAATGCGAATAAGTAATTTCTTCGAAAAACCGAAAAATCCAGTCAGCAATATGGCTTCAATGGGTGTTTACATATTTAAATGGGAGGTTCTTAAAAATTATCTTATCAAGGATGAAGCGGATCTGAGTTCTTCTAATGATTTCGGGAAAAATATCATACCGACAATGCTTCATGACGGTCAGAAAATGTTCGCTTATAAGTTTAAGGGATACTGGAAGGATGTCGGTACAATTTACAGCTTATGGGAAGCTAATATGGAGCTATTACATAAAAAACCTGCTATGAACCTGTTTGACAAAGGATGGAGGATTTATTCAAAGAATGCCATTCAACCTCCACACTATACTGCACAAGGAGCAATAATTAAGGATAGTATGATAACAGAAGGAAGTGTCATATACGGAAAAGTAAAAAACAGTATTATTTCCAGTGGTGTGAAGATAGGGAAAAATTCAATAGTGGAAGACTCTGTGCTGTTTCCATCAGTTGTGATCGAGGAAAACTGTGTTATAAAAAAAGCTATAATAGGTGAAAGATCAGTTGTTATGGATAACAGCAAAATCGGTGTTGAAGATGCAATTGAAGGACAGGTTCCTTCAAAAATGTGCTCTGATGGAATTGTACTTATTGGATCAGATCTCATAGTAGAGTCTGGATCAAATATCGCTAAAAACGTAATGGTGGAGTAGGTGAATATATGAAAGATGCATTAGGAATAATTTTTGGAGAAGGCTCAGATGCAGGATTGGGTTCATTAACAGCAAAAAGATCATTAGCTGCTGTACCCATAGCATCAAGATACAGGATAATAGATTTCATATTGTCCTCTATGGTGAATTCAGGAATAACCAATGTCGGCATTATAACTCAGAAGAATTATAAATCCCTTATGGACCATCTGGGAACGGGCAAGGAATGGGATCTGAATAGAAAAATCGGAGGGCTCCTCTTGATGCCGCCTTATTCCTCAAGGGAAACGATGAGTAATGAGAATGGTGATCTGGCAGACCTTGCAGGTGCGTTGGATTTTTTAGAGAAATCACCTCAAAAGTATGTCGTTTTATCGAAAAGCCATTTGATATGCAACCTTAATTTCGATGATGCTTTTGAAAAACATGTACATGCGAATGCAATAGTAACAATCCTGTATCAGAATCTTGAACCCAAGGGCGAGATAAGCGGATTAAAGAACAGATTTTTTATAAAAACTGATGAGGATGACAGGATATCGCAGATAAAAGCTTATTCATCAACAAATGAAAGCAACAAAATTTCTTTGGATATTTATATTATAAATAAGGAATTCTTAATCTATCTCATAAGAGATGGCCTTGCATCAGCTGAAAAAGGAAGCTTAAGCGAGATATTCTCCAGAAGAATAGAACATATGAGGATGATGGGATATGCTGCTAAGGATTTTGTTGCCAGAATTGACTCTATAAAGACTTTTTATCAGGCTAATATGATGATTTTAAAAAAGGAAATAAGGGAAAAGCTTTTCTTCAAACCAGGACTTATATATACGAAAGTTAAAGATGAAGCCCCATCAAAATATATGGAATCCGCGGTTGTCAGAAACTCATTGATCGCTGACGGATGTGTCATAAACGGCCATGTAGAAAACAGTATAATATTCAGAGGAGTAAGAATAGAAAAAGGAGCTAGGATATCTAATTCAATTATCATGCAGAATTCCGAAGTTCAAGAAAATGCGATACTGGAACATGTAATTCTTGATAAGGAAGTAATTATAAGACAGGATATCCGTCTGACCGGACAGGAATCCTATCTGGTCCTGATTAATAAAGGAGCGATTGTGTAATGAAGATTCTATATGTATCAACAGAAGGAACCCCTTTTGCCAAAGCTGGAGGACTTGCAGATGTAATAGGAGCATTGCCATATGCTGTTGCTCAAAAAGGACATGATACGGCAATAATGATGCCATACTACAAAAGTATAAGGGATAAATGGAAATATGAAGTAAAATATTTGACAAGCACGATAGTGACTGTAGGATGGAGAAAACAGTATGCAGGAATATTCTACCTTAATCATAAAGGAGTCACTGTATATTTCATTGACAATGAATTTTATTTTGGTACTGATAAAATTTACAGTTACGGAGATTACGAGGCTGAGAGAACTGCATTCTTTAACAGGGCGGTTCTGGAATCTATAAGACTTCTTGATGTAACATTTGATATACTGCATCTTAATGACTGGCAGACAGCTATGATATCATTACTTTTAAAAGAGCAGTATAAAAACAAAAAAGAGTATGAAGGATTTTATGATAATATCAAGACAGTATTTACAATTCATAATTTAAAATACCAGGGAATATATGAACCATCAGTGTTACCAGACCTGTTCAGTCTTTCGATGGACTATATGGCAATAGACAAGCTTGAGTTCTTCGGAAGAGCTAATTTTATGAAAGCCGGTTTAGTATACTCCGATAAGATAACAACAGTAAGCAACACATACAAAGAGGAAATCAGAAACCCATTCTTCGGTGAAAACCTTGATGGCGTAATAAATATGAGAAGTATGGATTTGTATGGAATAGTGAATGGTCTTGATGAACTGGAATATGATCCGAAATCTGATAAAAGCATCTATGTGAATTTTGGGATTCGGGATATTGAAAAAAAGAAAGATAATAAGAAAAACCTGCAAAAACAACTGGACCTTGATATAAATGAGAATGCTCCTGTAGTTGCTATGATCTCAAGGCTTGTATCACAGAAGGGGTTTGATCTTGTAAGAAGAGTATTTGATGATCTGATGTCTTTTAATATTCAATTTATAGTCCTGGGTACTGGAGAAGAGCAGTATGAGAACTTTTTTGAAGATGCTCATACCAGATACTACGGTAAAGTAGCTTCGATTATACGGTTTGACGAACAGATGGCAAGAAAAATTTATGCTGGTTCTGACATGTTCTTAATGCCGTCTCTTGCAGAACCATGCGGTATAAGCCAGTTGATTGCTATGAGATATGGCACTATTCCGATTGTAAGAGCAGTCGGCGGATTACGTGACACCGTGACTCAGTACGATCCCCAGAAAGAAACAGGGAATGGTTATCTTTTTCAAAATTACAACGCGCACGAAATGGCTCATACAGTTTATCTTGCATGTCAGACATATAAAGACCAGGAAAAATGGTTAAAACTTGTAAAAAGAGCTATGAAAACCGATTTCTCTTGGGATAGTGCTGCTATACAGTATATTAATGTGTACGAAAGGACTATAAATTAGTATGAAATATGGAATTTATTATGCTTTTTGGGAGAAGCAATGGGGTGCTGATTACACAAAATATATTCAAAAAGCAGCTTTGCTGGGATTTGACATTCTTGAACTGTCGTGTGCTTCTCTTGATCAAATCAGTAAAAAAGAAGTAGAGAAGTTAAAAGCAGCAAAGAACAGTTATGGTTTAAAATTAACTGCAGGAT
>JAAYBX010000179.1 GCA_012729955.1 Clostridiaceae bacterium | reverse complement strand
TTCTGGAAGACAGCCAGGTGTTTGAGGGAAAGCGTTTCGGATCGGATATTGAATCAACAGGAGAGATTGTATTCACTACAGGAATGGGAGGATATATAGAAACTCTTACTGACCCTTCATATTACGGGCAGATATGCATTCAGACATTCCCGCTTATTGGCAACTATGGAATAATCGAAGAGGACTTTGAGAGCCCTAGATGCAACATGAAAGGATATGTGGTAAGAGAAAAATGCGACTTCCCTTCTAATTTCAGATGCCAGTATGACCTGGATACATTTTTAAAAAAGCAAGGTATACCGGGAGTATATGATGTTGATACAAGACGGCTTACAACAATTATTCGAGAATATGGCGTTATGAATGCAATGATCAGCAATAATCCGCCTACAAAGGAAATGCTTGAGATAATAAAGAATTACAGGATTATAAATTCAGTTGCAAGCGTATCATCAAGAAGAATTGAAGAATCATATATACCTATGCCTAAATATAATGTCCTTCTCATAGACTACGGTTCAAAGAAAAACATAATAAAGGAATTGAATAAAAGATACTGCAATGTGACTTCTTTACCTCATGATGCAATGATAGAAGAGATACTCGACTATAAAGCAGACGGAGTTATGCTGTCCAACGGACCAGGAGACCCAAAAGATAATATTAAAGCAATTGAAACAATAAGAAATATAGTAGGTAAGATTCCTGTTTTCGGCATATGCTTAGGCCATCAGCTTTTAGCTCTTGCGATGGGATATGATACTGTAAAACTCAAATACGGGCACAGAGGAGCAAACCAGCCTGTAATAGACACAACGAATGGCAGTGTATACATAACTACCCAGAATCATGGTTACGCGGTTGTTGCAAATAAGAAGGATATGAGTTTTGTAAACGCAAATGACTTTACATGCGAAGGAATGGATTATCCTGATAAAATCGCTTTTTCCTCACAGTTCCACCCTGAGGCATGCAGCGGTCCAAAGGATGCAAGCTTCCTTTTTGATAAATTTATAAAGATGATGGAGGATTTTAGAAATGCCAAGAGATGACTCCATTAAAAAAACTCTCATAATAGGATCAGGTCCGATAATAATCGGGCAGGCTGCAGAATTTGACTATGCAGGAGCACAGGGCTGCAAGGTATTAAAAAGCGAAGGAGTCAATGTAGTACTTGTCAACTCCAATCCTGCTACCATAATGACCGATAAAGCACTTGCAGATGAGATATACCTTGAGCCTCTTACCCAGGAGACTGTAAAGAGGATAATAAAAAAGGAAAAACCGGACAGCATGATAGCTGGACTTGGAGGCCAGACCGGTCTTACAATCGCTCATCAGCTTGCAAAAAGCGGATTTTTGCAGAAAGAAGGGGTCCGACTGCTTGGCACGAACGTTGAAGCAATAGATAAAGCTGAAGACCGTCAGCTTTTTCGAGACACTATGATGATGATCGGCCAGCCCTGCATACCTTCTGATATTGCTACAGATGTCAGAAAAGCAAAACTGATTGCAGACAGCATTGGTTATCCTGTCATTATCCGCCCTGCATTCACTTTAGGAGGAACCGGAGGAGGTGTGGCGTATACCGAAGAGGAGCTTCTTGCAACAGCAAAATCCGGACTTGACGCCTCCCCTATCAATCAGATATTGGTTGAAAGATATATATACGGCTGGAAAGAAATAGAATTTGAAACCATGCGGGACAGATGCGGTAATGTAATAGCCATATGCTCAATGGAGAATGTTGACCCTGTCGGCGTGCATACCGGAGATTCCATAGTTGTTGCTCCCGCACTCACCCTTTCAGATAAGGAATACCAGATGCTGCGTACTGCAGCTTTAAGCATAATAACCGAACTTAAGATAATCGGAGGCTGTAATGTCCAGTTCGCACTTAATCCTGACAGTTTTGAATATGCGGTAATTGAGGTTAATCCAAGGGTTTCCCGCTCCTCTGCTCTTGCAAGCAAAGCGACTGGTTACCCCATTGCCAAGATTACAGCGCAGTTAGCTCTTGGATATACTTTGGACGAATTGAAAAATGACATTACCGGAAAAACCTGCGCATGTTTTGAGCCTGCAATAGATTATGTGGTAGTCAAGTTCCCTAAATGGCCTTTTGAAAAGTTTGCTAACGCAAGCCATAAACTGGGCACACAGATGAAAGCCACTGGTGAGGTAATGGCTATCGCCCCTACTTTCGAGATGGCCTTAATGAAGGCTGTAAGAGGAGCGGAAATATCCCTTGATACCCTTAACAAGGAGTTTGATAAAGATATTGATATACATAAAAAACTTCATGATGTGGATGATATGCGCTTATTCGTTATATATCAGGCATTGAAACAGGGTATTTCTATTGATGAAATATTCAATATAACCAAGATAGACAGATGGTTCATTGCTAAAATTAAAAACCTTGCGGATTTTGAAAAGAAACTGGAAATAGGTTATACAGATGATATGTATCTTGAAGCCAAAAAACTTGGTTTCACTGACAAAGCTATTAAGAGAATAACAAAGACGAAGACATTACCGCACTTAGAAGCATCTTACAAGATGGTTGACACATGTGCAGCCGAGTTTGAAGCAAAGACTCCGTATTTCTATTCCTCATATGATAAATACTGTGAAGCAAGGACTATGAAGCGTTCTGGCAAGGAAAGGATAATCGTACTTGGTTCCGGCCCGATCCGTATCGGACAGGGTATCGAGTTTGACTATTCCTCTGTACACTGCGTATGGGCTTTGAAGGATATGGGTTATGAGGTAATAATCATAAACAATAATCCTGAAACAGTATCCACTGATTACAACACTGCAGACCGGCTGTATTTCGAGCCTCTTACAGAAGAGGATGTCATGAACGTCATCAAGGTTGAAGAACCTATAGGTGTAGTTGTGGCATTCGGCGGACAGACTGCAATAAAGCTGACTAAGTTTTTGGACAAAAACGGAATAATGATACTTGGGACATCCGCTGAAGGCATAGACATGGCTGAAGACAGAGAGCGTTTTGATGAACTGTTATCGAGGTTTAATATAATCAGGCCTAAGGGATTGGCAGTAATGAACACCAGACAGGCTTTACATGCAGCTGAAGAACTAGGATATCCCGTGTTATTAAGACCATCATATGTCATAGGCGGACAGAATATGGTTATTGCCTATACAAAAGATGAAATCCAGCAGTACATGAATATAATATTAAAACAGACCATTGAGAACCCTGTTCTGGTAGATAAATATATGATGGGTACAGAGCTTGAAGTGGACGTCATATCAGATGGTGAGGATATCCTTATACCTGGAGTAATGGAGCATATTGAAAGAGCGGGAATACACTCTGGTGACTCCATAGCAGTTTATCCCCATTATTCGCTCAACGATTTGCTTCTCAAAAAACTTATAGACTGCTCAGAAAAACTTGCATTGTCACTTGGCACAAAGGGACTTGTAAACATTCAGTACCTCATATATGAAGATGATGTATATGTAATAGAGGTAAATCCAAGGGCATCAAGGACTGTTCCATATATATCGAAGGTAACAGGCATACCGATGGTGGAACTCGCATCAAAGGTAATGCTAGGACAGAAGCTTAAAGACTTGGGTTATGGTACAGGGCTTTACCGCCAGCCACCGTATTTCACGGTAAAAGTACCTGTCTTCTCATTTGAGAAACTGACTGATGCGAATTCGACATTAGGTCCGCAGATGAAATCAACCGGTGAAGTACTGGGAATTGGAAAGACTTTAAATGAAGCTCTTTTCAAAGGACTTACATCTGCAGGATTCAAGGTGGATTCTGACAAATCCAAAGGCGTGCTGATATCCGTAGACAAAAAAGACCGTCTGGAAATATTAAAGGTTGCAAAGAAGTTTAATGATTTAAATATTAAGATTTATGCGACAAACAGCACTGCAAAAGCCATTTCCAGTCTAGGAATAGATGTTACCTTCGTAAACAAGCTATCATATGATGATACTCTCATAAAGCTTTTAGATGCAGGAAAGATAAAATACATTGTATGCACAATCCCTAATACAAGAGCAGCCATGGAAGATTTTATAAGGCTCCATAAAAGAGCAATCCAGCTTTCAGTCCCCTGCCTGACTTCTTTGGATACAGCCAATGCACTTGCAGATATCTTAGCAAGCAGGTTTAATCAGAATAATACCGAGCTTATAGACATTAACAATATGAGAAACGAAAGGCTCAAGCTGAAGTTTGTCAAGATGCATGGTTCGGGAAATGACTATATCTACTTTGATAACCGTGATAAGAGAATCAACTGCCCTGAATCTTTAGCTATATCCGTATGCAACCGAAATTATGGAATCGGGTCGGACGGATTAATACTTATAGAGGATTCCAAAAAAGCCGATGCCCTCATGCGAATCTTCAACAAAGACGGCTCTGAAGGCAAGATGGCAGGAAACTCCATAAGATGCGTTGCAAAATATCTGTATGATAACAATATTGTTAAAAAGACTGCCATGAGGATTGAGACTGCATCAGGAGTAAAGAATCTGCAGCTGTTCACAATAAATGATGAAGTATCATCAGTAACGGTTGAAATTGGAAAAGCTGAACTGGATAAGGATAAGATACCTGTTATATCCGACACCCCTACAGTCATAAACAAGCCTGTAACAATAGATGATAAAGAATACAATATTACATGCGTATCAATTGGAAACCCTCACTGTGTGGTATTCACAGACCGTGTTGATTCAGTCGATGTAGAACACATCGGCCCGAAGTTTGAGAATGCATCAATATTCCCTGAAAGGATAAATACTGAGTTTATAAGGGTGGTTAACAAGAACACCATAAAGATGCGTGTGTGGGAAAGAGGAAACGGTGAGACTTTAGCATGCGGGACAGGAGCATGCGCGGCAGTTGTCGCAGCTGTGGAAAACGGATACTGTGAGAAGAATACCGATATAACTGTTAACTTAAGAGGAGGAGACCTCATAGTAAATTATACAGATGAAGGCATCACACTCACAGGCAATGCAGTTCTTATATGCGAAGGGATAATAAGCATATAGGAAGCAAGCTATTAAACAATTAATTAAGTAAGTATAAGAAAAATGCAACGCTACCGTTGCATTCTTCTCTATTTAAACATAAATATTTATTATCTATTTCCCTATTTCACAACACTAATCAAAACAGGGGTCGGGTTAACTAAATTGTCGCTTACAGGGCATCTTTGCTCAATTACATTTCTCCATTTATCTAAAGTATCTGCATCAGCATCTGTATCAGGTCTTAAAGCTACTCTTATCTGCTTGTATCCTGCACGTTCAGTTGTCTTCATTCCTGAAAACTTAGCCGGATCAAGATCCCCTTCAAGATCTATTTCCAGACCATTCAGTTTGAATCCCATTTCTTTTGCTACTATGTGGGATACCACATTCAGACATCCTGATAATGCTGCTAATACATATTCAACTGGATTTGCGCCATGGTTTGTGCCGCCAAGATTTTCCGGCTCATCTACTATAATCTTGAATCCTCTTGCATCTACTACTGTCTTGGTAGGATTCTCACTTTTTGCTTTTACACTGAATTTAACTGTTGCCATATCTATATCCTCGCTTTCATTATTCACATTCTCACATTAGTTCATATGAGCATATGTTCATATATAATGATAAAGGATGCTCATATCATTGTCAAGCCTTTTTTAATATATTTTCTTCTCTTTTTAATGCGCATCATATAAAGTATAATACTACATGACATCAGTTAAAGGTGGTAACATGAACACTTACAAGATAGACAATGAAATAATAAACTCCATAGAACTCAAATGTTTAGCAGTCAGCCGGGGAATAAAAGTATCTAACAGCATATACAGAAAGTTCTCTAATGAATATCGGGTAGATGTGAGTCCGCTTGCATGCAATTGCTTTATGCTCTCAGACGGAACAGTCATCCAGCTTACAGATATGTCATTCCATCTGAAATATCTTGGCGGTATGTTGTCCTGGGACAATATCAAGCTTTTAAAGTACGCATCAGAGCTTGGCACTTTCTTCTCACTGGAATTAATTGATGACAAACCGGCTATTATGTACAAAGGCAATTTTCTTGACTTTATAACTTTTCCTGTAAAGACAGATTTCTACAGAAAAAAGACTCCTCTTGGCACAAGCTTCATAGGAAATGCGGTGCTGCAGGGTACAGACTGGGTATCATTCCAATGTTTATGGCCATGTGAGTATGCAGCTTGCGGCAAACCCTGCGAGTTCTGTTTTTCCGGTGCTGATTTTGAGAAAAGAGCTCAGTCATCCAAACCAATGCCAAATCCTCTTAAAGCAGAGGATGTCGCATATATAGTTAATTATGCATTTAAACATGTCGGCTGCAACAGCATACAGATTACCGGGGGATCAACTTTCTCTGGGACTTCCGAATATAAAAGCATATGCAGTTACCTATTAGCGATATCAGAAACAACAGATATTGATAAATCTGCAGGTTCCCTTCTTTTATACATCACTCCGCCGGCTGATACAAAGATGGTAGATGAATATTTTTCCCTCGGAGCAGACAGGATAGCATGCAGCCTGGAAGTATGGGATGAAAAACTTGCAGAATATATTACTCCTGGGAAGATTGAATATACTACTCGTGAAAGACATTTGAAGATATTAAAATATATTGCTGGGAAATATGGTTCTTCAAATGCCTTTTCCAACTTCATAATAGGATTGGAAAGTTTTGAAACACTGCGCGAAGGTGCCAAGTATCTTGCCCAAAACGGTATTTTACCTACTGCATCTGTCTGGATGCCCATGGGAAAACCTGTTAGAGGCAGTATGAAAGCACCTGATACGGATTATTATAGACGCGTTATAGACCTGTATGCCGAGCTCTATACAAAATATAATCTGGTACCTGCAAAAAGCAAAGGCCTTAATGTCTGTATAGAACAGGATATATGGAATAATCTTTGCACATAGTTCAAAAACCAATATATTATAACTTTAAAGCATATCAATATTATTTTGACACTATGTATCCTTTCCTGTAAAATTAAATCAGTACAATATATCAAATAGAAGGAGGTACTGAAATGTTAAATGCGAAATTTCGAAAAGTACTGGAGCCAGGCAAAATAGGTAAGCTTGAATTAAGAAACCGTATTGTCATGGCACCAATGGTAACGAATTATTGTGATCATGACGGTCATGTGACCGAAAGATTCAAAGCTTATCATGAAGCGAGGGCTAAAGGCGGAGTCGGACTGATCATAATCGAAGCGACTTATGTAACCCCCTCAGGAAGAGGATTCCCGAACGAAGTAGGCATATCCGATGACTCACATATCAAAGGACTAAAGGAGCTGACGGATGCGGTACACAAGCATGGTGCCAAGATAGCAACCCAGCTTTATCACGGAGGTAGGCAGACGCATGCAGCAGTAGCAGGAAGGACACCTGTCGCACCGTCATCAATAGCATGCCCGGTATGCCAGGAAGTACCCGATGAACTTACAACAGAGGAAGTAAAAGAAATTGTAGAAGCATTCGCAGAAGGAGCAAAAAGAGCAAAAGAAGCAGGTTTCGATGCAGTTGAGCTGCACGGAGCGCATGGATATCTGCTTAACCAGTTCCTGTCTCCATACAGCAATAAGAGGACGGACCAGTATGGCGGTTCCTTTGAAAACCGTATGAGAATGCCTCTTGAGGTATTAAAAGAAGTCAGAAAGAAGGTCGGTAAGGACTTCCCTATCATTTACCGCCTTACTTCTGAAGAGTTTGTAGCTGGCGGCCTTACAATTGAAGAAACCAAACAGTTCTCCAAAGTACTGGTAGAGAATGGTATTGATGCCATCAATGTCTCAGGCGGAGTATATGAGTCTGCAGCAATGATCATTCAGCCGGCAGCTGTTCCTCAGGGATTATTTGTGGAAAATGCTTTTGCAATCAGAAAAGCTATCGGAGCGAAAGTACCAGTAATGGTAGTCGGCAGGATTAAAGATCCGGAAATGGCTGAAACTATTCTGGAACAGGAAAAAGCAGACTTCATAACAATGGGAAGAGGCCTTCTGGCAGATCCTGAATATGTTAACAAGCTCTCCAGAAACGATTTGGACGGAATCAGAAGATGCATCGCATGTAATCAGGGGTGCATAGACAGATTATTCATGAATCTGGATATAGGGTGTCTTGTAAATGCCACTGTCGGAAATGAGCTGGATTACAGCACAGATAAAGCCGCTATAAAGAAGAAAGTAGTGGTAATAGGTTCAGGGCCTGCAGGATTGGAAGCAGCAAGAGTAGCAGCGCTAAGAGGCCATGATGTGACCATATTTGAAAAAGAGGATAAAATCGGAGGCCAGCTGAATATCGCTGCCGTTCCTCCTCACAAAGAGGAAGTGGCTGATCTGATTAAATTCTTAACAGAAGCCATTAGAAGGCTTAAGGTCAGGGTCGTACTCAACAAGGAAGCAGATGTTGAAACAATTAAAGCCGAGAAAGCTGATGCAGTGATAGTTGCTACCGGTTCTGCCCCTGTTACTCCGAACATAGCGGGAATCGACAGAAAAGAAGTTGTCAACGCCCATGATGTCCTTAAAGGCAAAGCCAGTACCGGTCAGAATGTAGTTGTCGTAGGCGGAGGTTCAGTAGGCTGTGAGACGGCAGAGTATCTGGTAACAAAAGGAAAGAACGTTACCATCATTGAGATGCTTGACGATGTGATGCAGGATTCCGGTGTAGCAGTAAAAGCACTAATGCTTATGAGGCTTGCTGCTGAAAATGTCAGCATAATGAGAAAATCCAAAGTAATACAGATTAAGGACAATTGCGTCTTGGTGCAGACAGAAAACGGGAACCAGTGCGTAATCAATATGGATACGGTCGTGATAGCTGTCGGAGCCCGTTCAGTCAATACCCTTTCTGACAAGTTAAAGGGAGCCAGGATTCCTCATACTGTGATAGGCGACTGCATAAAACCACGTAAGATTTATGAAGCCATACAGGAAGCATACCGTGCAGCATATGATGTCTGATCAGTGATTTAGAGAAATACAAACAGAATTCAAGAACAAGGCGCAATGCGCCTTTTCTTTATCTCTTTTTAAATTCAATAATAAATATTATGCAAAATGTGCTAATATAATAAGCAATTCGGATTACCATGGAATTACAGAAGGAAAGTTATGCGACCTGTTGATAAATCAAATAAGATAAGCAAGTTCATCATGTTTTCCATATTGGCAGTTTTGCTCACAGGGCTTCTTACCACAATCTTTTTCAGTAAGGATGTAAACGAATATGAAAACAGATATGCGGACAAGATAAAGAAGCTTGCCTTTTCATCCTTTCTTGATAAAAGTTTCCAGGACAGTTTTGAGCTTGCCCTATCAGACCAGATACAGCTTAGCACCTCTGCAAAAAAGGTTTACAACATTTTTGATACATCTTTAGCCAGGATTGCGCTGAATCCTCTGAGAAAAAGTTATGATGGATATATTTATAACAAAGGAAATATCATATACAGGGACATGCTTCTTTTTGCACCATATCCTTATCAGCAGACTGTATACTGGCTGGACTTCAAGATAGAAAATTATAATAAGCTGTTTGTCAATTATCCTGACTTGGATTTTTATGTATATTACATAGAAAAGGATACGGATATTGATTTTGCCAAAAATGAGGAATCCGGATTCTATGAATACATAAAGGAAAAGCTGGAACTGGATAAGAACCGGATATCCGGCTTTGAGGTGAATGATTTTAATACATTTAATGAATGTTTCTATACAACCGACCACCATTGGAATTATCTGGGTTCATATAAAGGATACACTGATGTAGTGAAGCTGCTGGATAAGGATATGAAACCTTTGGAACCATTGGAAACAGTTACCTCCCTTATCCCCTTCCAGGGGAGCAAAGCTATAGGATTTGAAAATGTATTGTCTGACACAATGTCCATATACAGATTTGATTTTCCCGAAATGGATATTTACATTAATGGCGAGAAAGCACAGGATTACGGCAGCCAGCAGGATTTTCTTCTTAACAGCCTTGAAACAATAGGATATGGTTCAGTATATGGTGATGATGCAGGTGAAGTTATATTCAATACAGGCAGTGTTAATAGTAATATCCTTGTTATCGGGGAATCCTATGATAATGCGATAATCAAGCTTAT
>JAAYBX010000178.1 GCA_012729955.1 Clostridiaceae bacterium | reverse complement strand
GCGTGCAAAAAAAATGCATGAGTGCTGTCTTTTGAGTAAAAACATATCTTAATGGTTTATTAAAATAGGTTTATACGCATAAAACAAGGAAGCATTCATGGCTTCCTTTTTTAGTATATGAATTTAAAATATTGAGCAAAATCAAGAAGAGGAGGAGTATGAATATTTATTAAATATCATACGAAGAAAGGAAATGAAAAATACTGATTACAGATTTGAAACATTGCAGGTACATGCAGGTCAGGAAGAGCCAGATCATTCAACAGGAGCAAGAGCAGTTCCTATATATGCCACGACTTCATATGTTTTCAAGGATACAGCAGAAGCAGCCGGAAGGTTTGCTCTAGCTGAAAGTGGAAATATATACACAAGGATTATGAATCCTACATCCGATGTATTTGAAAAAAGGATTGCTGCATTGGAAAATGCACAAGCGGCATTGGCAGTGGCATCAGGCTCATCGGCTATCTTCTATGCTGTAACTAACATAGCAAGATCAGGTGATCATATCATTTCAAGCAAGAGCATATATGGAGGGACATATAATCTGTTCCAGAATACTCTGGCTGATATGGGAATCTCAGTGACATTTGTTAATGGTGAGAATATGAATGAATTCGAAGAAGAAATTACTGATAAAACAAAACTCATATTCATCGAATCTTTTGGTAATCCAAACAGCAATGTAATAGATATAGAGGAGGTTGCCAGAATAGCTCATTCTCATAAAATCCCGCTGGTAGTGGATAACACATTTGCGACACCATACCTTTTAAGACCAGTAGATTACGGTGCGGATATTGTTGTTCATTCTGCAACAAAGTTCATTGGAGGTCATGGAACTGTTCTGGGAGGTGTAATTGCTGATGGAGGAAGATTTAGCTGGGAAGCAAGCGGTAAATTTCCAGGACTTTCAGAGCCAAATCCATCATATCACTGTGTTGTCTTTACTAAAGCAGCAGGGAATCTTGCATATATAGTTAAGCTTCGCACAACTCTTTTAAGAGACACAGGAGCAGCAATAAGCCCATTTAATTCCTTTCTTCTTTTACAGGGACTGGAAACTTTATCCTTGAGAGTGGAAAGGCATGTAAGCAATGCTAAGAAGGTAATCGATTACCTGGTAAAACATCCACAGGTTGAAAGAGTAAATCATCCATCTGTATCAAAAGGAATCCAGAAGAAGCTGTATGAAAAATACTACCCGAATGACGGCGGTTCCATATTTACATTCGAAATTAAAGGCGGTAAGGAAAAAGCAATTAAATTTGTTGAATCTTTAGAATTGTTTTCACTTCTTGCAAATGTTGCTGATGTAAAATCGCTTGTCATACATCCGGCATCAACAACCCACTCTCAATTGAGTGAGAACGAACTGTCAGAGGCAGGCATTACCCAGTCTACAATACGTTTATCCATAGGTACAGAGCATATTGATGATATTTTAGCTGATTTAAGCCAGGCTTTTGATGAAGTCAAAGAACAGGAGAAATAGATATGCCCATCAAAGTACCGAATAACATACCAGCAGTACAGATACTGTCAAAAGAAAATATATTTGTTATGACAGATTCAAGAGCAGTGACTCAGGATATCCGTCCTTTGAAGATACTTATATTGAATATAATGCCATCAAAGATAGATACTGAAACACAGCTTATACGGTTGCTCGGGAATACTCCTTTACAGGTGGAAATAGAGTTTCTCCATCCAAAAACACACATATCTAAAAATACATCCATTGAGCACATTCTGGCTTTTTACAAGACTTTTGATGATATAAAGGATAAGTTTTATGACGGTATGATTATAACGGGAGCACCTGTTGAGTTGTTGGATTTTTGTGAAGTCGATTACTGGGAGGAACTGTGCAGCATACTTGCCTGGTCAGAAACTCATGTTCATTCCAGCTTGTTTATATGCTGGGCGGCTCAGGCAGCATTGTACCATTATTACGGGATTGGCAAGTATAAGCTGGATAAGAAGGTATTCGGAGTTTTCAGTCATGTGATAGAAAATAAGCAATCGTTGCTTTTCAAAGGATTTGATGACGGATTTATGGTACCGCATTCCAGG
>JAAYBX010000177.1 GCA_012729955.1 Clostridiaceae bacterium | reverse complement strand
TATGGCATAGTAGGAACAGGCATAATTCTCCTTATAATCCAAATCGGTTACTCTCTTAAGGATATAATTCTGAAAATTCCACAGACTTTTTATCGTGAGATAATTCCTGCGCTTAACAGGGTGTACGAAAATATTAACGACTGGATATCCAGATTAGACCCAGATCTTTTAGATCCTGTACAGAATGCATATAACGGGCTCTTATCAGAATTGGGGACATTCCTTGCTACCTTCTCATCTAAAGCACTTTCAGCTATTACATCCTACGCGACTTCGCTTCCCCGTACGCTTCTTGACATACTTATCACGGTTATCGCTACATACTTCATTGCAGCTGATTTTGAAATACTCCAGAAATCCTTAGTAAGGCAGTTCTCAGCAAAGAACTCTGTATTGTATGAGAATATAAAGATACATCTTGGCGGAACAATATCAAAATACATTAAGGCATATGCGATTATATTCGTCCTTTCATATGCGCAATTAGCCTTAGGCCTATGGATTATCGGGGTTGAAAAAGCCTTTCTTGTTGCTTTATTAATAGCCCTGTTTGACCTTCTTCCTGTTGTTGGAACAGGAATGATACTATTTCCATGGACTGTAATAGCATTCCTTCAGGGTAACATCCAAAGAGGATTCGGACTGTTAATACTGTATATATTCATAGTCGTAGTAAGAAACATAGTAGAACCTAAGATTATAGGTGACAGAGTCGGAATGCATCCTCTGGTCGCCCTAATATCCATGATAATAGGATTAAGGCTTTTCGGACTTATAGGCCTTTTTGCTGTTCCAATTACAGTAGCCCTGGTTATAAGCCTGAATAAGGCGGATGCGATACGGATATTCAAAAACGATCCTGTGGATAAGGCTGAAAAACCTGATAAAAAGAAAAGACCTCTCTTTAAGAAGAAAGGTCCTGTAAGTCCGACTATAGTATGTGATAATAACGATAAGAAGGAAACCTAGAAAATATCAGAAGGTATCTCTATCTTTATTTCTCTTCTTTCTTTAGCTGAACGGACCATGGCATCAATTATTGCCTGATTATATATTATTTCCTTTGTTGGAATAGGCGCAGGTCTGTTTTCTTTAACTGCGTCAACAAAATCCCTTATTTTTGCTGTAAACTGATTGACCTGTTCTCTTGGCAGTGATATTTCTGTTGTAACAGGTTCATCGCATACATCATGCATAAGATAAATATGCCCGAAATTACCATCAATTATAGAACCCCATAGAGGAGGTTTTTCCGGAGTCGTTATTTTCAATCCCGCATCTGTACCCAGGATTACAAAATCAGAGCATTTATCCATATGCATAGCCCATGCCATGCGGTAATCCATTACTATGTCATTTTCCAGCCTTATTAAAGCCACTGAGAAGTCATCTACACTGAATCTTTCGCTTTCTTTGTAATATTTTGGATTCTTCCCAAAATAGTCAGATGTATATGCCGATACTGTAAGAGGTTTCGGATGGCCTATGGTATTCATAGCCAGATCAATTGAGTAACAGCCTAAATCACCAATTGCACCAAAAGCCGCTTTATCACGATCTATAAATGTGCTTCCAGGTATACCTCTTCTTCTGGAACCCCCGGTCTGAACATAATAGATTTTTCCTAATGCTCCAGATGATACAATCTGTTTTATCTTTATACAGTTCGGATTATATCTTGGCTGAAACCCTATGGACAATATCTTCCCGCTCTTCTTTTCTGCCCTTACCATGTTATAAGCCTCTTCCATGGTAACGCACATAGGCTTCTCCAAAAGGACATGTAATCCTGCATTTAGAGCATCTATAGTACACACGGCATGAGCTGAGTTATATGTACATATTGATACTGCGTCAATTCCCTTCATTTTGCATAAATCCTCATGATTATCAAAATCCTTCGCATCAGTCAGTCCGAATTTATCCAGAACCTGTCTGGCCTTACCAGGAATTATATCTGCACCAGCTACTATTTCCACATCATCAAAGCTCTGGTATGCCTTAATATGTACCTGAGATATTCCGCCTGTCCCTATAATCCCGATTCTTAATTTATCGCCCATGATACCCTCCGTTAATTTATCTTAAAACATATATTTAAAGGTTTGTTATCTTTTCTTGATATAACTGCTTTTTCATATATCCCGTTCCTATTTGCATATTCGCCATCTGTCTTTATATCACAGCCTTCTGTTTCAGTTACATACTCATGATTTTTGTATCTGCAGATTATTCTGTTATCCGTGAAACTAGTTTCAGATACACTTTCACCATCGGTCTTAATCACTGGAACCTCATATCCTAAAGCATATGTTTTATCAGTATCACATGAAAAACACACATGCACACCCTCTTCATCCAGAGTATACCTCTCCTTAATGTATGTGAAACCTGTGAAACACTCACTTTTATATGTGACTTCGAATTCCACTGAATTCTCTTGCTGCTTAAATACATCCATTTCTGATTCAATATTCTCATAAAAATCACATAGCCTAATACACCAACCTTCTTTGCTAAAAAGTACAGGTGTTATGGATAGAAATCCCGGATTTTCTTTTTCAAATCTGCTAATTTCGCTCCTGTCAGGCATTTTTGTCATTAAAACATCCTGTATAAGGTATTTAGGTGTTTTTGGAAACGGGCAGGACAATACAGTTTCAGAAGGAACTCCAATCTTGTGTATCCTTCCAAGACCAGTCGCATCATAACCTTTATCCGCTTTTGTATCTATCTGTATGGAATATCCGCATGCATTTGCAAAAGTCCTGTGAAAAGCATCACTTGTATTTACAACATAACCTCCTTTTTGAGCAGGACATGTCTTCTCTTCGACTGTTTCATCACAGAAAATATATGCCAGATAAGCAAAAGAACCCATTGTTATCATATACTTATCATAGTATGCGTACCATTCACATCCGAATAATGAATTCCAGCTAAATCCGTTCTTTACATGCTTGGCTGGCTTTTTTAGAATCATTCCAAGCATTGACTCGTATGAAAGCCTTGCTGCTTGCTTGAACTGCCCGGCTAATTCCAGTTCACCTTCTTTTTTGTATCTTGCCGCTTCGTATTCAAAACATGCGCACTGATAAGCTTCATTGAAAACCATCTGATTTGATCTTCCGCCATATGGTATCTCGTAACATGCAGACTGCATCATAAGGCTCATCATCGCGCCTTTTCTTAAATTATCATCCAACTGCTTTCTGTATTTTCCGTTATATCCATAGAAAAGCAGAAGTGAAAACTGCACTCGTGTCGCAAGATCATATAGCATTGGACAACCCGGGTCCATATACATACCATTCTTATCAAACATCTTAAGCTGGCATGGTATCTGTATATTGAAGTAGTCTTCTGTATCACACATTCCGTAAATCTGCCGCAAGTATTCCCCTGCCATATTGTATACCGCTATGTTATGAGCCATATCATCAACAGACTTAGCATATACTCCGTAATTTTCTTTATAGTTTATCTTCTTAATAAGAGAAAGCCACTCATCAGTCTTTTCTGTAGAAACCAGACCTTTTGTTTCTATTATACAGGACATGATTTCCCTTACTGCAAAATCGTTTCCGTCTTTTATCATATGTAATTGATTACAGCACATATCCATTAACTTCATCCAAAGACTGTAATATTCCTGTTTCATGCCTTTGGAAATTAGTATTCCAAGAACTGATGCTATCCTGGATATCCCGTGCTCTTTAATCCCGTTTTCCAGATTCTCTTTATACAGTTGTTCTATATATTCATAGCTGTATGAGTCAATGGCTGTTTTCATTAACTCAAGATATTTTAGTTTCAATACTAATTCTCCGCGATTTTTCTGAATCTTCTGTATAAATCCTTCCCCTCTTCAACAGTCATAGGTCCTCTTAGTGAAAATATGACATTTCTTTTTTTAAATGGCCATGTTTTGGAAGAAAGAATCTTTTTTGCCGTGTCAGAGGATAATGATAATGACTGTAAAAGCGTCAAGTCTTTTGGTACATTGTCCATGGTTTCTTCGATATCATGCAATAGACTGTCATAATCAATACCTGTAATATGAGGTATTTTTGCCATTTCCTCTATAACATTCTTTGCTGTACCGCAGTAATGCATCCTGGCTCCGTTCATCTTTTCAATAAGCTTAATATCATGTTTCATTACATGGTCTATGTATAAATCTCTTCCAATCATATGCAAGGAACAGTTGGATATCCTGGCATTCCCTTTCCATAGAGCTGACCAGTCATACTGCCAGCCCTCTTTCGTTCCCATCCATTGTCTCTGAGCTTTGGCATATTCAATAGTGGCATCAGTTACAACTTCCATAAGCTTATCAAAGGCTTCTATATCATCATACATATCATAAAATATGTCTGTTCCCCTTACCAGATGCGCATTATTAAACGGTCCCTGTATATCCGACATCATCATGTGATAACCTTCCGGCAGGTTCTTAACAAAGTATTCAGTCCATTCCTTTACTTTTCTGTATGGTGCTGAATCAATATCAGGAATTTCCAATGAATATATCTGCTCTCTTGTTTTAACTACATGGTCTTTTGCACATGGCAGATTATTAACCGGATAGAAGACATCACATCCGAATGCATTTGCAACCACACAGGTTCCGAAATCCACTCTTGCATACAAAACGCAATCATCTCCAACTTCCATATGGGGAATATGCTTTTCAAGATGGTATTTGAGCATTACCTCTTTATCAGAAAGCATTTCTTCCCATGTTGGATTAAATGTGCCTTTTACCGGCATTATGAATTTAGGTATGCAGTTATCAGGGTCTGTATACATCTGCATGTATTCTGCATCAAGTTTTTCATATCTTTTTAGTTGAACATCGCTGAGCGCGTAAGCTTTTTTATCTATCATGATAACTCCTTTTCGAAGGCTAGATAGATTATATCACCATACATATATTCAAAACATATTAACTTACTATTACAGAAAAGTTACTGCAGAGCAATGCATGTTTTTACAAAACATCGTATAATCCAGCATAGCATGTTGTATTATACGAGATAATGTATTAAAATATATATGATGATACATAAAAGTATTGCAAATGAAAAGGAGACTAATATTATGACCTGGATTAACAGAGCAATAACAAATCATCTTATGCATGTAATAGATACCTTTCCTGCAGTTCTTATAACAGGACCCAGGCAAATAGGAAAATCTTCTTTATTGCAAATGGTAGCTAAAGATTTCGAGTATATAACCTTTGATAACACTCTTTTGCTTCAGCAAGCAAAGAAGGATCCCGAATTATTTCTCATGAATCATTCATCAAGACTGATTCTTGATGAAATACAGTACATTCCAGAATTGTTTACATATTTAAAAATCAGAATAGATAATATGAGATTGGAAGCATTACAGAGAAATCAGCATCAGAAATGTCTTTTCCTCTTATCGGGCTCACAAGCATATGGATTGATGCAGAATGTCAGTGAATCTTTAGCAGGCAGATTAGCAATATTACCGCTTCAGGGAATATCCTATAGAGAACAAAAAAACATATCATGTATAAAACCTTTTCTGCCTACTGAGGAATATCTTTCTCTTCGCAAAAAAGAAAGTGTTGATTTAGAAGACATTTGGGCAACAATATACCGAGGTTATATGCCAAAACTGGTTGCTTCAAATGATGATTGGGATACCTTTTATTCCAGTTATGTCTCAACATATATAGAGCGTGACGTTAACCAGATATCAAATATTGGAGATAAAATGGATTTTGTACGCTTCATGGCATCAGTTGCTGCACGAAGCGGAGAGCTATTAAATTATGACAGCATATCCAAAGACATAGGCGTTTCCTCAACAACAGTAAAAAGGTGGGTTCAGATATTGGAGACCTCAGGAATTATTCTGCTTCTTTATCCATATTACAGTAATCATCTTAAACGTATGATTAAAACACCAAAAATATATTTTATGGATACAGGATTAATGGCCTGGCTGACAAGATGGATTACTCCCGATACCATAAAACATGGTGCGAAAGCCGGCCAGTTCTTCGAAACATTTGTAATTTCAGAGATCGTGAAATCGTTTCTAAATGCAGGAAGATCTTTACGCAATCTGTATTTTTACAGAGATGCAGATCAAAAGGAAATAGACCTTATTATAGAAGAAGGAAAAACAATTTATCCTATAGAAATTAAAATGACTGCCAAACCTGAAAAAAGGCTGGTTCAGACATTCCATGTTTTAGAAGCTATTAAAGCGGACGATATGCAGATTGGTGATGGAGCAGTTATTAATCTTTATCCAGAACTCATGCTGATAGATAAAAATGTTCGATCAATACCTGCAGGATATTTATAAAACAATTTATCCTCTGTTTTTAATAGGATAAACAGCAGAATTAAAATATAAGTGCCTAAATGCTCCTCCGTTATTGATGTACTGGTACTTTTTTGCGTATATGGTTAGAGAAGACATTATTTTAATTGTATGATATAGTTACCTAAGTAATATAATATGCCAAGCAGGAGTTTTCATTGTAAAAAAAGAAACAAGAGTTTTTTGATTTATCGGGTTTGCATACTTAATCCTCATATAATAGCTAATGGCAGATATAAAAGGATACATGAAAGAAGGAGACTTATGAAAAAATCATCCATAAAAACCAAAGCACTTTTACTGCCTGTTCTGATATTCATATTAATTTTCACAGCCTGCAATAATACAAAGACTCCCCTTGTTGAGGAACCTGAGAATTATGTACTTGTCGGAGAAGTATCGTCTTCTGATGAGTATCTGCAGAATGAATCGAATAACACTAAAATATATGGGAAAAACAAAGATGAGCTTGGCAACTATACTGAAATAAAGTTTGTGTATAAGGACAAGGAATGGACATCTGATGATATCAAAATATTCCCTGATTCAGAAATGGATAGAGAAGACATAAGACAATTCAATCTGTCATTGTATGAAGATAAGGATATAATTTCCGTTATTTATTACGAGAAGATAGCATCAGACGAAATAAAAGAAAATATACTGTTTTTTGACCAGCAAAGCTTTACACAGCTTAATCCTGAAGACATTAATGTTTCCATCCGACATCAGTCATCCGAAGAGAATGTCGTTATTGATGAGACATCATATAACTTACAGACAGTTATTAAAGGAAAGATTGACCCTGATATATTTGATAATAAAACAGTTATAACTAAAAAGGACAGTATTGAAGTATGTGCGCTTAAAAAGGATAGCGAAAACAACTACAGTGATATATATGTAAAAATCAGCAGCTTAGGCAAAACCATAGTAATAATGGACAGAAAAAACTATGAATTCGGTGGACTGTATTTCAATGTTCTGGATGTTAATCTGGATGGGAATGATGAACTTGTTATAAACTTCTATGAAAAAACCAGAGATTCTGAGTTGACACAAAGTGTGTGCTTTATAGATATTAACACCGGAAAAGAGGTTACTCTTTCTGATTTAAGATTAGATAACATAGTAGAAATAAAATACGGAACCGATAAACGGACAATAACTCAAGAAGGCAAGGAATATAGAGTGAATACCTGCCATTATTCAAGGAAAGTGGAGCTTAACAAGGACAATTTCGATACAGTACCAGTAAAAGAGATAATCCGTATGTCAGAAGACAACAGCATTACTTTATCTCTTCTGTATGACCCAGTTTCATATATTACAGAAAACGGCAGACCGGATGTATTCGCATTGCAATATGCTGATAAGGTTGAACTGTATAATGACTGGTCTATGCCAAAATCCGCACCTATAAGCGATAATGAGCATACTTATGAACCTTTTGTTGATATAGGGCTTATAGATCTGGATGATGATGGATTAGATGAAATTATAGTCTCAATGTTCATCGGAGGGGGAACGGAATCAGCTGAAATGGAACTTCATATTATCAATGGTTCCGACTTAAATGAAATAGTTACTCTTACAAACC
>JAAYBX010000176.1 GCA_012729955.1 Clostridiaceae bacterium | reverse complement strand
GGTTTCACTTTTCTTGCCATCTCTGTATGGCGGTATAAAGTAGAGAGGATACATGATTCTGCCTGATGCATCTATATTATTAGGAAATTTTACCCCAGCATAAAATCGCATTGCCTGTTCTTTTGTGATTCTTGCAGCTAAGAACTGGTTAACAATGTTGCTTTTCTGTTTTTCATTAAGCTGGCCGCCTTTAATTAAATAGTGATTTGTTTTAATCATCAACTCATGCGCATTCATTACAATCCTCAATTCCCATACTGTTTCTCCACATATGGCAGTATACCCCATGTAGCATCATCTTTGTAAATAGTCTTTGATTCCAGCTGTTTATAGCCGACAGGCACAGTCTTGCATGGATATTCTTTGCAGTTAGTACAGTTATCCACCTCTTTTGCTTTTGCACACTTCTTGGCATTACATAAACCTTCTTGCTTATTACATCCAGGACATCTCATTGACCAGTCAGTTCCACCATATATCCTTGATAGTCTCTCTTCAAGTTCTTTTCTGAACTCATCAGATATTCCAGAGTAACTGTAATGGATACACAGATCGCATCTGTGGCCGCACTCTGAATATATTGCATTTTCTTTTGGTAAAGGTTTACGGTTCGGCTTCTTCTTTATATGAATAAGTTTCTTCATATCATCAAGCATATCAAGGTTAGTTACTGGGAACATCATCCATTTCCCGTCATGGAATGTCTTTGTTGAATCATATATGTTTCTTACCTTATCTGAGAAGGTATCAGAAATCTTCATGTATTCCTCTCGTTCTTTCTGACCGAATACGATTAGAAAATCCAATCTGTCTTCATGAATATAAACAGACAATATCGTCTTCTTCCCATGACGGAATTTAACCTCATTTTTCCCATTCCCTTTTTCATCAAGAAGATATTCGCCACGCATAAACTTTACTGTTTCCTGTACAATCTGTTTCAACTCTGTCATATGATTTTCCTCCCAAATTAATGTATCATACAGATACTGACATCAGTATGTCATATATCTGTATAGAGTTTAGATATTTCCCTGCTTTTTTCACAGATTATTTTACGGATGCTTTCCGGTTTAATAACTTCCACATTTGTCCCGAAACTTAATATGTATCCATATACCCACTCATCTTCAGGCAGATCCACTGTTAATGTATAGGTTCCGTCCTTATTGTCCTTTATCATGTCATCATCATAGTCATCATATATCCTGTATAAGGCTTCTTCTTTGAACCGCAGGACACAGCTTACTATATTCTTTTTTTCTGGAGCTTCTATAGTATCTTCCCTATCATCTGATATCCTCTTGGAAAACCGGTCAAATATCTCATCTGTTATCTCGACTTTTTTTATTCTTGACAAGCGAAATGACCGGTATTCCTGTCTTTTTCTGCACCAGCTGTAAAGATACCATGCCTGATACTTGAACTTAAGATGTAATGGCTCTATTGTTCTGATTGATTTAATGTTCTGTGAATTTATGTATTCTATATTTATAACCCTGCTATCAAGTATCGCTCCTCTAATATCATTAAACTTGTTATTCGCATTAGGATTGGAACCCCATGGAGAGAAATCCATGGATATCCAGTCAGATGCATTATTTCTGAATATGCCTTCAAGCTTGTCCAGGATTATATCTACATCAGG
>JAAYBX010000175.1 GCA_012729955.1 Clostridiaceae bacterium | reverse complement strand
TTGAGAATGAAAAAGATATTACTGATTTCAATTCTGTTTTAAACGGGGGTGGTTCCTGGGAGAAAGTAAGTATACCTCATTATCATGGCCCCACAGGCAAATGGGTTTCATATTACCGGACCACATTTGATTACAGGAAAGATAATCTAAGAGACTACATAGTATTTAAAGGTTCGGATTATCTTACCCATGTGTATATAAATAGCAGACAAGTCTTATCTCATGAAGGCTTTTTTTATACGTTTGAAGAAGATATTACATGTTATTTGAAAGAGAAGGGGAATATACTTGTTGTTAAAGTTGAAAACGATATAACTACATTAGGTGAAAATAAAAGATTCGGGAAAAAGATTTATGCCGCTACAGGTATCGGATGGGATGATTCTGAAGAAGGATGGCATCATTGCCCTCCTGGTGGAGGAATATTTGATCAGGTATATATTGAAAAAAGAGATGAAGCTTTCGTTGCGGATACTTGTGTTTATCCGGACATTGATAATGAATCAGCAAGAATAAAAATAGTTTTAAAGAATACGAATCCAAATAAAAGCGATGTGAAAATTAAAATTTATGTAGAACCATTTAATTTTGATGATAAATTTAAGCTTATTGACCAATATGACAAAAAAATACATGAAGGTGAGAATCATTATTATTTTGATATAAAGATCGATAATCCTAAATTATGGGATAATTATTCGCCAAACCTATATTCACTTATAATTGAACTTGATGATTCAGACGAATATGAACAGCACTTTGGAATGCGTAAGTTTCATATGGATACCTTTATTAAGCCATACGGGACGCTATATCTTAATAATTCGAAAATTATGTTAAGAGGCGCAAATGAAATGGGGCATTTGCAATTATGTGTGATAAAGGAGGATTACGAGCAGCTTATAGAGGATATACTGATAGCAAAATACTGTAATATGAATTATTACAGGATTACACAAAGACCGGTCCAGTCAGAAATTTATGATTATTGCGATATGCTTGGAATGATGGTACAGGTGGACTTTCCATTATTCGGCCAGCTTGTAAAGAGCCAGATATACGAAGCGATAAAACAGGTCGGAGAGATGGAAAGACATATAAGAAGGCATCCAAGCGTAATAATGGTTTCATATATTAACGAACCGACAGATCAATTCAGAACGGATACCCAGCATATAAACCTGACAAGGATGGAGATGGAGAACTGGTTTGATATATGCGACAGAGTAATAAAATACGAGAATCCTTACAGGGTAGTTAAAAGAGTAGAAGGGGATTATGATCCACCGACTTTTGAGGGATTATCTGATTTCCATTGTTATAACATGTGGTATACGAATCATGCCTTACCAATTGGTGATTTATACAAAGGGTATCTGCCTGCTATAAGAAAAGATTGGAAAACTGGATGTGGAGAGTATGGGACAGAAGGATTGGATAATCTTGATCTTATGAAGAACAGATATCCGAAAGAATGGCTTCCTGAGAATGATGAAGACTTCTGGTTGCCCGATAAGATAGTTAAAGCGCAGACAAATTCAATGCATGGCGACTGGTTCTACGAACAGGAAAATATAAAAGACTGGATATATTTCAGCCAGAAGCATCAGGCGAAATCTGTCAGTATGATGACTTTAGCGTTGAGAAGAAGGAGTGATTATATTGTTCAAACAGCATTGCATCTGTTGATTGATGCTTATCCATCAGGTTGGATGAAAACTGTTGTAGGTGTTGACAGAAGACCCAAACCAGCTTACTTTGAATTTAAAAAATCACTAACTCCTGTTAAAGTGAATCTAAGATGTGACAGAAGATCATGTTATTTAAATGATACCTTTGATGTGGAATGCTGGATTTTAAATGATAAGCCTGTTGATTATATTAATATGGTAATTACAGCAGGGTTATATGATGAGCAGAAAAATATAATAAAGTTATACAGCATGAATGCTTCTTCTTCAGGCTGCACATCTGTTCCTATAGGCAGGATACGGATTGATATCTCAGATATAGAAGTGGAAAAAAGGGAAAAATTATATCTGAAAGCAACTTTAGAACATCAGGGAATATTATTGGACACGGATGTTTTTGAGTTTGATGTTTTTGCGAAAACTAATGAAAAAATTATGGCTTATCCTCTGGGACACCTTGCAGAATATGTTGTAAATACAAGTCCATATTTTATATCTGGCGATGAGAAATCTTCAAAATTTATTATCATTAGTGAGAAAGACAGCCTGCAAAAAGCAACAGAACTTAAAAACACTGAAAATAAACTGATATTATTTATAATGAACGAAAATTTAAATAATTTTGAATTTAATGGACATAAATACGAAATGAGTGATAAAAGGATGTGGAAGGCTACATATTGCCCAATTAATCAAAGTATTCTTTCAGAATACAAATGGGATGATTTATCTTATTTGTATGACTCTAGATCTGATAAGATTAATTTTGTAGCTGAATATTTCATACAATGCGAGAAACAGGATGAAATGTATGTTTTTTCGTATAAAAAACCATCTTTCGGAGAAAGTGCTAAAGGTAAAAAAGAAAAAAGGCCTATACTGATGCACAATGGAGATGGAATATTTACAACTTTAAATCTAGAAGGAAGGATTGGTATTAATCCTGTTCTAGACAAATTACTTAATGATGTAGTGAGGAGATTGATATGAAAATCACAATAAGGATAATTGCTGTAATATTTGCTGTTTTATTGTGTTTTGTTTTTTTGTTAAGCGCAATACGTTATGTAGCTTTCAATCAGGATATTTACAGAAGGTTACAGATTAAACATGAGATAGCTCCATTTGTCCTTATGTCTCAGGACTCGCTTGATAATGTCACAAAAGACCTCATAGAGTATATGAAAGGAGACAGAGACGATTTAGTAATATATGATGTTCAGGATGGACAAGAAAGAGAAATATTCAATGAACGAGAGAAAATGCATATGGTTGATGTTCAAAACCTTTTCCAGCTATCAGAGAGGATTCTTGTATTAATGATATGTGTTCTCGCAATTATTCTCATAGCAGGATTCCTAATAGATATGGATATAATGAAGTCAGTATTCATAAAAACGACAGTTATAACTATGATAATAACAGTACTGCTTTTCATAATGATAATTTTTTATATGATTGTGGATTTCCATAATTTCTGGCTGCTATTCCATGAGCTTATCTTCACAAATGATTTATATATGCTAGATCCTTACACAGATTTATTGGTAAATATAATGCCAATGGACTTTTTTGTATCAATATGTTTTAATATCAGCTTTTATTTCGGTTTGCTTTTTTTGGGAACGTCTGTTACTATTGCAGGCATAAAACTAATAAGGAAGGTTATAAAGAATGGACAGGGTATTTAGCCGCAAGATTGATATAACCACAATTTCAGGCATACGCACATACAGAAATACGCTTCAGCTTATTCTTTTGAAAGTTCTTCATGATATTTTCCCGCATAGAAAAGTCAAGATTGAGTACTCAATTAATAAAGGCTGTTATTGTAATGTTGAGAATACAAAGATAACCAGAAAGCATATTGAATCCATTAAGAACAAAGTACAGGAATATATTGATAAAGATGTCAAGATCAAGGAAATATATTGTACAAGACAGAAAGCTATCAATCTTCTTAAAGAGCATAAAATATATGATATAGCAGAGGCTCTAGAAGATGTAAATAATTCTAAAGTACTCATATATGATTTGGATGGATTTCTGTCTGTCTTCTATTCTGAAGTAGCCGAAAGAACATCATACGTTGATCTATTTGATATAAAGCCATATGAACCAGGTTTTATCTTTTTCTATCCGACACGGCATAAACCGTACGAACTTCCGCTGTATATGGAACAGAATAAGCTTGCTTCAGTATTCGGTGAGTTCAACAGATGGGGAGAGGTACTTGGTATACCTGATGTCACAAAATTAAATAAGAAGGTACGAGATGGTTCTGTCAAAGATATAATACTTGCATCAGAAGCTCTTCAGGATATTAAGCTTGGTGAAATTTCCCAGCAGATAAGTGACAAAAAAATGAAATTCATTATGATATCCGGTCCATCCAGCAGCGGAAAGACTACTTTTGCGAACAGACTTAGAATTCATCTGATTGTTCACGGCATTAATGCAAGAATAATTTCACTTGATGATTATTATCGTAACAGAGCGGATATGTTACCTGATGAGACAGGAAAAGTTGATCTTGAAACAATTGATGCTTTGGATATAAGCATGTTTCAGAAAAATATGAATGAGCTATCTTCAAAGGGGCATACATTGATACCATCATTTGATTTTTCTACTGCAACAAGAAGGGACAAACTTGTACCTATTTCATTGAATGAATCAGAAGTCTTAATTATTGAAGGTATACATGGTCTTAATCCGATTATGACAAAAGGTATTATGGAAGAGCATATATTTAAAATATATATAAGCGCATTAACAACAATTAATATCGATAATCACAACAGGTTTTCCACAACTGATACAAGGCTTATACGCAGAATATCAAGGGATTATCAATACAGGAATGCATCAGCTTCTCATACTCTTAATATGTGGGAATCAGTAAGATCCGGAGAGGATAAGTATATATTTCCTTTCCAGGAGCAAGCAGATGTAATATTTAACAGCGCTCTTATTTATGAGCACGGACTGCTCAGGAGCGTCGCAGAGCCTATATTGAAAAAAGTAAAAAAAGATGACCCAGCATATTGCGAGTCAAGAAGATTATTGGATATATTATCTGCATTTGAAAAGATTGATGCTTCAGCAGTTCCGCCCAGTTCGATTATAAGAGAGTTTATAGGCGGTTCCTGCTTCCACTAATCAATATTTTGCTATACATTCAATTTCTATTAAAGCATCCTTTGGAAGCCTTGATACTTCTACTGTAGATCGTGCAGGGTAATCAGAAGTGAAATACTCTGCATATACTGAATTAACTTTTGAAAAATCATTCATATCTTTAATGAATATAGTCGTTTTTATTATATCGCTCATGTTCAAACCTGCACCATTAAGTAAAACTGTTATGTTTTTCAAAACCATGTGGGTCTGTTTTTCAATTCCACCTTCGACAATCTTGCCTGTCTGAGCATCTATGGCGAGGTTTCCAGACACGAATAGTAAATCATTAGCTCTTACTGCCTGTGAATAAGGCCCGACAGCTTCAGGACATCCTGTTACTTTAATAATACGTTTTTTCATAATATCACTTCCTTTATAATTTTGCCAAAGGCATTATTGTTATTTTACCACTTATAATGATGCAGTAAAAGATGTTATAATCCTTATATGGATATTTTTTCAGATATAAAACAACAGGATATTATAATGGTCGCATTTGGAAAATCGACTGAAAAAATGGATAAAGCCAGAATAAGAAGAATAAATGACGTCTTTCAACTGGAGTATTTTACTGATAATAAAGCTTTTCATAAAAATTTTGATGGAGATAACGTAATCCAACAGATTAGAAAACTTATTCTAACCAGTTTTAAAGAATGCATAATATATACAAATGAATATGACATAGTTATTTTTAGAAACAAGAACAATGACTTAATTAAGAGAAGGCATAAACCAACAAAATCAGTTGTAAATACAACTCACGACAAACAAAAAAACCATCTTATTAATGATGGAAGAGAGGCTATGTTCTTATTTGACCTTGGAATATGTGATAAAGATGGTGTTGTTACTGATAAAGGTAATAAAAAGTTTATACAGATTAACAGGTTCATACAGCTTTTTGACCATGCATTTAGTAAAATATCATTTAATAACGAAAAAATAAGAGTTGTGGATTTCTGTTGCGGTAAAGGTTACCTGACCTTTTCATTGTATCATTACCTGCAAAATATTAAAAATATCCAAACGAAAATAACCGGGATTGACCTTAAGAGTGATGTTATAAATGATTTGAACAGAATATCGAAAAAGTATAATATGACAGATTTGGATTTCATTTCCGGTGATATTAAAACATATGATGATTCTTTAGATGTTGCGGTTGGACTTCATGCATGTGATGTCGCAACAGATATTTTTCTAAGCAGTGCTGTCAGGAATCAGGCAAAACTCATTATTTCTGTTCCTTGCTGCCAACACCAGTTATTCAGACAGATTAATAACAAGGATCTAAAACCAATGCTAGCATATGGCCTGCAAAAAGACAGATTTACAGAAATGCTTACGAACACATTAAGAGTTCTTGCTTTAAGAGCAAAAGGCTACAGTGTGGATATAGTTGAATTCACATCTATTGAACACACTATGAAGAATGTGCTTATCAGAGCAATATTTACAGGTATACTAGATAAAGAAGCAGAATCTGAATATAAGAAGCTTAAGGTTATGTTTTCAATAACTGATTTTGAAGGCGATTCTATATGAAATGTATGATATGCTTTTTTTCACCTACTCGGAGTACTTATAACGTATGCAAGAATATGGTATATATATTAAAAAGTTACGGATATGAAGTTGATATGCTTGATGTAACTAAACGCGAATTAAGGGAGAGAAAAAATACAAATCATATTTTTTATGATTTGTATATAATAGCTTTTCCTGTATATTCACAGAGAATACCTGATATATTTAGTGAATATCTGCACAGAATAAGCATAAATAGTCATAATGCAATTATTGTTTCAACATATGGATCTGTAACTGAAGGGAATGCTCTTTCTCAGGCAGCAGCAATTCTGAATAAAAAAAACTTACAGATTTACGGAGCTATTGCTCTGCCATCAGAGCATTCATATAGAAGTGCTTTTATGTCGGGTTATATTTATGATAATCACACTGAGGAATTAGAAAATTTCTTCACGAATGCTTTATTTAACATAGAAAGCAAGAAAGAAGTCAAAATAAGGAGTAATTTAGCTGTAGGGATGTTCTTTAGTCAGAAATTTTTGGCAGGTATTACATTGAAGGTCCCTAATGTCATCAAAGAGAAATGTGTAAGATGCAATAAATGCATACAAGCATGTCCGACAAATGCTATTGATATTAATTTAAATATATCTGCTAATCAATGTATAAGATGTGCAGCATGTGTTAAAGTATGTGAGGTTGAAGCAAGAGAATGTGTTTTTAAAAACCATATATCAAGAATTATTGTTGCTAAAGGTATTCAGAGAAAAGGAAAACCAGTAATTTTTACATAAACGCATTTTTCATTATTTCAGTTTCAGCAGGCGCTGTATCGGAAAAACCGGAATTGAACTTTATTTCCCTTATTGCGTCCTCCCTTGTTAATGAGCCTAAATTTACAGCAATTGATAATTCAAGAGCAGAAAATGGTATTATGTCGCTATTCATATCTTTAAAAGACTGATACTGGGAAAATTCTTTGCATTTTTCTATCTGACAGCTTGTATGAAGACTTATATTTTCTTTTGAAGAATCATTCCAGCCGGCTTTTTCTTTAAGAAGTGTCTTTATATCTTTCCATACATACCCATCTGGAAGTATTTCATTAAAGTCAATATGAATTAGAGCAGGGATATTTCCGTCTATTGATGATTGTTTAACAGTCTGTTGGAATTTGCCCATAAATATTTCCGCCTGTTTCAATGATTCATGTATATTTCTAATCAAGGGATTCCTAATAGTATTTGTTTTAATGTAGTCTGGTTTACCAAAAGCCAGTGTTTCTAGTAAAAGGAGCATTTCAATCTGACCTTTTATTAATTTTTTTTTACCTCTAAAAATTCTTATAATATTGTACAAAGTACGGTAAATTGTTTGAAAAATAGGGTTATATAGAATTTTAGGTGATAATCGGTTGAATAATAGATTAATTGGCTGAGCCGGTTCATTCCCTAATACTAAATACTTGACATTGAAATTTCTTAAATCATCTATGAAAAGAGGATACGCTGCAAAAGGGCATATGCATGTGTTTTTCATAAGCTCATATGACTTTTTATATATAGCTTTCTGATCATCTGAAGTTAGTTTTTTTGAAATAAAGTTTGTATTTGTAAAGATTCTTTGAGCATTTTTCATACTGGTTATGGAATTAGAAGACATAAAAGGAGTATGCCATGTCAGTGCAAGCACTTTTAGCCTTAATACCTGTGTAAGATAATACAAAAGGAAAGTTGAATCCTTGCCCCCAGTATAAAAAAGAGCAACATCAAATACTGAAGCATCGTTATGACTGATAGTATTAACTACAGGCAGTACATCTTTTAGTTTCTTGAGTGAGGACATATTAGCGCAAACAGGACATAATCCTTCGTTATTTAATTCCAGACCAGGTATTATGTAATCATTTGAACAGCAATTTGTGCAGAAAACAGCAGAATCAATTGTTTCAGGTACGCTTTTTTTAGAGTGTATATCAATAATTATCTTGTCCCTGATTAGCTTCTTTATCTGATAGTTAGTCCTGTATTCAGACATGTCTTTTATTCCATCAAATGATTTAATTATATTTGAAGTGGAAACAGATATTTTTATTGTATTTTTAAATGTATATGGTTTTTTACGTAAACCATAGTATTTCAATACTGTGTCATTTAATAACCATCTGTTTTCTAATACAGGAATCATATCAGTCCTCACAAACGTATCTATTAATTTGATATTACAGATAAATTATGTTTTAGTCAAAATAAATATACTTATATATTGATTTTCCATTTATTTTGTATCAGAATTAAGGAGCAGTACAATATAAAAAAAGCAGGTAATTGAAATGATGACTTCAAAACAGGTAGTAAAAGCGACTTTGCAGTTTAAATATCCGGATAGGCTGGCATTTGATTTCCCGCCGGAATACGGATCAGATTTCAAATATGTTGATATGAAGGCAAATCCTGACTACAGGCCTTCAAAAGGCAGGGATGAATGGAATGCCGTATGGGAAAATATAGGTATATCAAGGCTTGGGGAAGTTAAGGATTTTCCGCTTAAAAAATGGGAGGATTTTGATAACTTACATATACCTGATATCAAGGATGATGCAAGATGGATTGGTGTTAAAGAGAATATTGAAAACAATAAGGATAAATTTATACTTGCTTTCGGAATGTCAATTTATGAGCGAGTACATTTTCTGAGAGGTTTGGAAAACACATGGATTGACATATATGAGAATACTGGTCATCTGTGCGATTTTGTTGATCTTTTAACTGATATGAACATTTATATGATTAAGAGATATGCCCAATATGGTGCAGATTCATTTATATTTGCAGATGATTGGGGTTTGCAGAATTCCTTGATGATTTCTCCGGATAAATGGAGGGAGATATGGAAGCCGAGATACAAGAAGATATATCAGGCTGCTCATGACAATAATATGATGACTATCCTTCACAGCTGTGGTGATATAAGTTCTATTCTTGATGACCTTATAGAAGCAGGGCTTGACTGTATACAAATGGATCAGCAACAGAACATGGGTCTTGACTTTTTAGGAAAGAAGTATAAAAACAGAATTACTTTTTTCTGTCCGGTCGATATACAGAATACATTCGTAAAAGGTTCAATTGACGATATCAGGAAATACTGCCATACAATGTTTCATGCTCTTGGAAGTGAAAAAGGCGGATTTATGGCGAAATGGTATCATGATCCTGAAGGAGTAGGACACAGAAAAGAAGCAATTGATGCTATGTGTACTGAATTCTTCAAGCTGAGTTCCGATGTTTTCGGGCATTAATTAGTTAATATTATAAATATTTATATTTGCTTTAACCTTTGATGATAGGTATAATAATTTCAGATATGTATATTCTGTAATGATTTTTATAAATGCGACTTAAAATGACCAGTCAGAGAAATTTTGATTCCTGTTCATGAATTGCATGTAATACATAATCTGGAATATGCATTTAAAAACCTAAACATAAACATGGGAGGAGCAAGTCATGAGAAAAGCAACGCTTATTCTGTCAGTATTATTAGTTTTTTTACTAATACTTACAGGATGCAACGCAGGAAGTGTAACATTAGAAGATGGTAAAATTAAAACAGAAGGTATAACTGTTGATTTTGGAGAAAATAATCTTACTGATAATAAATTAATATCTTTAAAAGCTTCAAGACCAAAAAATCATGAAGCTGACAATGGATTAACTTCCGATCTGTATGAAATGACATTGGACATGGCATATGCCAAGCCTGTTACAGTATCCATGACTGTGCCTTCAAGTTTTAAAGAAGCAGATGACTCTGCTCTGCTGATAGGAATCGGAGTGGGATGTGAATATGATGACGGGAGTACAGGAACTGAATATTTCTATTTCCCAGCTGTTGTCAAGGATAGTAATGCTACAGTTTCATTTGTACCAAAAGATATGTCAGATGCAATACTTTACATGGGTGCAAATTTGGGATCCGCTACTTCAAATAATGAAATGGTATGGAATTTAGGGCTTTTTTCATCTTCTGTACATTATGGTGAAGGTCATTTTACCCTATACTATCCGACAAAGATAGATAATAAATTTTTTACAGGCCTTGTTGGATATGATGGAATAGAAGCGCTTCTTTCTGATCTTGAGGAGGCCTATGCAAAATTCGAAAAAATAGGTTATGTATATGGTGAAGATGATTTCCCGATGAATGTTCATGTAAAGAAAATAAGTGATGCTGGATCATACCATTCTTTGTTTGGTGACATAACTCTAAATACAGATAATTTCAAATCAAAATATGAAAAAGGTGCATTGAATTCGTTATTATGGCATGAATTCTTTCATTATGTTCAGGGATGTTATACTGGAATTTTTTCATCAACAGAATGGATAGATGAAGCGACTTCTTCATATTATGAAGCAAGAGCAAAAGATACTTCATTTACAAGTTTGACAAATCAATATTTTGAAAAACAGTTTGCAAGTGCATTACCATTGACTGATACCGCCCAGGATGGTTATGCACGTTCTCCTTTAATTACATTCCTGTCTCAGAAAAAAGGTAATGATTCATGGATAAGGACAGTATATGAAAATGGAGGGACACACGATGCATTCATTCAGACTGTAGGGAATCCTTCTGAATGGGCGCATGAGTATTATGTAGCAATGGCACGAGGGGAAATAGGCCAGTACAATGCTTTTCAGCTGCATAAGAATCTTTCAACAGATGTATATGGTAACGATGTAGGTTCATCTTTAAAACTAAATATTCCCAAGAGTGACGATTTGAAATCAGAAAGTGAAGATGTCATTCTTGGTACTGCAGAATTATCTATGAGCGGACAAGGGTGCAGGATGATTGCAATTACTGTTGAGAATAATGATTTGAAGAATCTGCCAGATGGAATAGATCCTGAAGTCGAATGTAAAGGCGCGCAAATAACTGTACTCTCTGCAATTGGACGAAACATCAAAAAATGTGGAACTGTTTTGAAAGGACTCAAGGATTCAGCTGATGATAATATGGTATATCTTATAGTCCTAACCTCAGAATCAGTTTCCAGTAATGAAATGAATTTTGAAATCAAGATAAAATTACCTGTAAAGAAAACAGATTTCTCTGGAACATACGAAGGAATTTTGAATGTCCTAGAAACAAATGCTGATATTAAGATAACTGCAGTAGTTACATATGAGAAGGATTTTGGGGATGGTGCATACTATAATATTCTCTGTACAAATGATGATACACAAAGCAAATACATTAATGGCAGTTATTTTGTAAGAGCGAATGGGGAAGCGAACATCTCAGGAGCGGATTTCAAGTTCGCATCTGACGGCACCTCATTTTCGGCAGCTATGATGGATTTCAATAACAAGGTTTGGGGTACAATTGACGCATACAGGTAAATATATGTTAAATACAGATTCAGTAAAAGAAAAACGCATTACAAATGCGTTTTTTGGTACCGGCGGTGGGACTTGAACCCACACATAGTTGCCTATACTGGATTTTGAGTCCAGCGCGTCTGCCATTTCACCACGCCGGCTGATACCGTTTGTAATATTAACATAAATAATCAGATTTACGCAACAGATTTATTAAAAATGTTATAATACCATTATGCTGTGAAGAGTGCGGCAGAAAAGAGGTGCGATTTGAGTATGGACATAGTTAATAATTATACATTGCTTTGCGATTTCTATGAGCTTACCATGGCTAATGGATACTATAAAACAGGTTACAAGGACAAAATCTGTTATTTTGATATGTTTTTCCGAAATAATCCCGATAATGGCGGTTTTGCAATTGCTTGCGGTCTTGACCAGGTCATAGAGTATATACAGAATTTAAATTTTTCGAATGAGGATATAGCTTTCCTGCGATCCAAAAATTGTTTTGACGAAGGATTTTTGGAATATCTCAAAACCTTTAAATTTACAGGTGATATTTATGCAGTACCCGAAGGTACTGTTGTTTTCCCGAATGAGCCTATGATAACAGTTCGCGCAAAAGCTATTGAAGCACAGATTATTGAGACTTTCATTCTTCTGACAGTTAACCATCAGTCACTGATAGCTACCAAAGCAAACCGAATTGTACGTTCATCAAAAGGACGTCCTGTAATGGAATTCGG
>JAAYBX010000174.1 GCA_012729955.1 Clostridiaceae bacterium | reverse complement strand
TTTCGTTTTCCTCAAATCCCCAATGTGCTAATAGGTCAATACCCCTGAACATCCCATCAAGCCTCTTTGCCTGGCTGATGAACATAAAGAAACAAATCAGGAAGGTAACAAATAATATAGCTCCAACAAAAATCATCCAGTAGAAATTGTAGTCATCAATGACTATTCCGGCTATAATCATTGCAATGCCAATAAGCATAATGACTATAGATATACGAACCCATTTCTTTGCGTTATTCTGTAACCCCATGACTCTACCCCCCTTAGAAACCACAATTGGCAATATTAATCTTCTACATATCTAAATTATATATTATCAGTAATATTGTTATTTGTCATTAATTGCTTTTAGAAGATTTTCTGTAAAAAAGTTAAATCCTGAATCTGCAGGATGGACTGAATGATCATGAAAATATTTGGTATCATGCGGCACCAGATTTAAACCGTTTACCGGAGTAAAACCATGTTTTACTGCTAACAATGTTAATTTATCATGATATTCATCAAACATTTTTTTAAAGGATTCCTCTTCATCATATCTTAAACACCATATAGGAGTCAGCACATATACCTTCGCATGTTTATATATCTTTTTCAGTTTGTAGAAGTAAGTATCAGCCTGATTTAATACAACATCCAAATCTGCTATGCTTTTAAGATGATAGATATCATTAATCCCATATGCCGTAAAAACCATATCAGGATTATATTCATCCTGTTCATCAAGCGAATCCGGATCAAACCTCATCGCGCCTACACCTCTGTTCAGGCTCTGAGCATTTAAAGCTCTTGCAATTTGGGAAGGATATGCTAAAGAAGGGCTTAAAGCTACCATACCCTGCGTTATGGAATCCCCTACAAAAAGAAGCTTTTTGGATGAATCCTCAACCGGTTTGAAATTCCCTATATCCAAATCATATATCGTTATTTGGCTTAAATTCGGCACATACACAGTTACCCTCTTAATTCCTTCATTATCCAGCGGTTGAGTAATGGTTGACTGCTTTGTATCAAGAGCTTCTTCTATATGTTTTCTGAATATACCGTTTTCATAAAAATCAAATCCGACATATCTCCTGGAAAAATGGCTAGCTCTGTATGAAAAGGTTACCTGTTTTGCATCAGTGAAGAAATCTATACATACACCTGCAGTTCCCAGTGATCGGTCTTCTGCCATGACTGAATGGTTTTTATAGTGATCCAGCTGTTTTTGTGTAAATCTTGTAACAAGGTATCCTTCATCTGTTTTTATAACCTTGTATGCGTTCTTGAAAATACTTGTATACATAATTACTACTTCACCCTTTTTTCTCTGAAATATTCCAAAGCAGCGGCTGTCGCTGGAAAAAGAACTTCACCTTTGGAAAGCACATGACATATCGTACCGCTAAGACTTAATTCAACTGCCTCGTCAAGGTTCTTGTACATCATTTTACGGATTTTACCTACATTTTTATATGTTCTTCCTTTTTCTGCGGCATCAGCAATGAATATAACTTTTTCCATCTTACCCATTCCTGCTCGTCCGAATGTATGGTAATAGATAGCATAAAGAAT
>JAAYBX010000021.1 GCA_012729955.1 Clostridiaceae bacterium | reverse complement strand
TTGCTCCATTCGATATGGGAAAGCATTAATTTACCGGCTATTCCCATACCCCAGCATTTCTTGCATATAAATATCCCGAAATGCCCTTTGTGGCGGAATCTGCTCTTTCTATTGTTGTATGATGTCTCTGCAACACCCACTATCTCATTGTCTATGACTGCTACAGTCCATAAGATGTTTTCAGCAGTATCGCGTTTATTTATAAGTATCTTTTCATCTTCAGCTGAGTAAGCGAATTCGCCGGGTTCTCTTGTCAGATACTTGCTTTCTGTATCAATCAGATTTACAAGATTGATCATTCCCTCTGCATCATTTTCCTCAGGGGAGCGGACTATAAGGGTTTTTCCATTTTTCAATAAGTACTCTTTGTAATATTCCATTTCCTCATCCTTTATACTTCCTACCCAAATTATACCCTAACTCTGCATTAATGCAAACCACAGGGTTTCTGATTTTTTTATTGAATCACTGAGGTATCGCTGATATACTTAATGAGTACATTTAAATCATTTTCAAATATCGAGAGGAGTAAATTATGGGATTAATAAAAGCTATTATGGGAGCTGCAGGCGGTGTTCTAGCTGATCAGTGGCGCGAGTACTTTTACTGTGAATCAATGGATGTTGATGTTCTTGTAAGAAAAGGACAGAAAAGAACAGGTAAAAGAAGTACCAATACTAAAGGAGAGGAAAACATAATCTCAAATGGATCCATTGTGGCTGTTAATGAAGGACAGTTCATGATGATAGTGGATCAGGGCAAGGTAGTGGAATTTTCCGGAGAGCCAGGCGAATTCGTATATGACTCATCCACAACTCCAAGTATGCTTTATGGCGGTTTCGGAGCAGGCCTTGTAGCAAGCTTTAAGGAAGTCGGAAAACGTTTTACCATGGGAGCAGATCCAGGCAAGGACCAGAGAGTATACTTCTTCAATATGAAGGAATTAGTTGGTAATAAATATGGTACTCCTAATGCAGTACCTTTCAGAGTTATAGACAAAAACATAGGGCTGGATATTGATATATCAATAAGATGCCATGGAGAGTACTCATACAAGATAGTAAACCCATTGTTATTCTATACGAATGTAACCGGCAATGTGGAAGATGAGTATAAACGTGATGTTATAGACGGACAGTTAAAGACAGAACTTATGACTGCTTTACAGCCGGCATTTGCAAGGATCTCTGAGATGGGTATAAGGTACAGCGCGCTTCCAGGACATACCATGGAGCTTGCAGATGCTCTTAACCAGGTATTATCACAGAAATGGACCGCATTAAGAGGCCTTGCAATTGCATCTTTCGGAATAAGCTCATTAAAGGCTTCTGATGAAGACGAAGCAATGCTTAAACAGTTACAGAGAAGCGCAGTTATGAGAGATCCTACCATGGCAGCTGCAACACTTGTTGGAGCACAGTCAGAAGCAATGATGAGTGCTGCAAAGAACGAAGGTGCTGGCCCTGTTATGGCTTTTGCAGGAATGAATATGGCAAACCAGGCAGGTGGAATGAATGCGCAGAGCCTGTTTGCAATGGGGGCAAATCAGCCTAAAGCTGAAACCCCAGACCCTGACAGCTGGACCTGCGCATGCGGAGCAGTCAATAAAAGCAAATTCTGTACTGAATGTGCTAAACCAAGACCAGCAGCAAATATGGGCTGGACCTGTTCATGCGGTGCTGTAAATAAAGGGAAGTTCTGCGCAGAATGCGGAAAACCAAAGCCGGCAGGAGCAAAACAGTATAAATGTGATAAATGTGGATGGGAAATTAAAGAAGGTGAACCTACTCCTAAATTCTGTCCTGAATGCGGAGACGTATTCGACGATGCTGATGTAGTTAAATAGGTATCGCCATATGGATGAAGATTTAAGAGCTAAAACCAAGGAAGAAACGGACAGGAAGTGCCCCTCTTGTGGCGGCACAATGGACTTTGATCCCAAGTCAAAAGGCCTTGCCTGCCCGTACTGCGGACATACCCAGCAGATAACAGAGGAAGAAGAAGACAAAGTCGAGGAAAAAGATTTTCTTACTGAGGAAATAAAGGAAAACTGTGACTGGGGCGTGGAGAAAAAGACTGTAGTATGTAAATCATGCGCTGCAGTATCAGTTTATGATGCGTTGCAGATATCCGATGTATGTCCTTACTGCGGTTCTAATCAGGTTACTGAGGAAAAAGGGATAAACACTCTTGCTCCTAATGGCGTGTGCCCCTTTGCCATAACAGATAAACAGGCAGGGGACAACTTCCATAAATGGCTGAAAGGAAAACTGTTCTGCCCCAGAGCTGCGAAAACAGGAGCAAAACCTGATTCTTTCAAAGGCATATATCTGCCTTACTGGACATTTGATACAGACGCATACGTCGTGTACAGCGCCCAGTTCGGAAGAGACAGGGAAGTTAAGGATGCAAAAGGAAATACCAGGATAGTTACAGACTGGTACCCGACACAAGGGACATATAAAAAGTCCTTTGATGATTATGCTGTTCCTGGTACAGAACGATATGACGGAGGGTCTTTGGATATGATCCAGCCATTCGACACTGCAAACAGCAAGCTTTATAAACCGGAGTATGTAGCAGGCTTTATATCTGAAAGGTACTCTATAGGGCTTCAGAACGGATGGGATATAGCCAAGAAACAGATACGCAGCATACTTGAAGACAATATTACCAGTGAAATCAAGGTAAAAAATGTAGCAAGTAGGGTAAGAAGCCTTGTTATGAAAATACGGCATGATAATATAAAGTACAAATATCTGCTGCTGCCTATATGGTTATCATCCTTCAAGTACAAACAGAAGGTATACCAGTTCATGGTAAATGGCCAGACAGGAAGAGTCGGAGGACGTACTCCTGTATCAGCTATACGTGTTGCAATAGCAATAGCGATAGTAATAGGCATAATCTTACTGGTACTCAAACTGACTGGAGAGATATAGCGGGAAGGGACATAAGACAAAACAACAGAACAGATAAATTGAAAAAGTAATATTAACAAGAATAACAACTGTTTAAAGATTGACAGTTGTTGTTTTAATATATAAACGCAAGAAGGCTTACAAATTAGTAAAGCATAAGAACTTAATTTAAATATTCAATTTTAATATTGTGCTGAAAATCCATATAGTCATATACATATCCTTATTATTACTTTTCAACACCTAACTGCATTCCTTAATGGTTTTCCCAGACAATATGCACCGTCACCTCTGAATAAAATGTTATTAACATTATCCTGCCAAAGATATGTAACATTACCACCTAAAATAGATTTTGTTTTTCTGTCAGTGCAAATTAGATCCTTTCCTGAAGCACTGAATCTGTTAATGTTAGCTGATTGTATTTATATAACTACTTTAACCTTGTTTTCCATTAATAAACAGTCATCTTCATTCTGTTCACGCAAAATCAGATCACCATAGACCGGATAATCATATAGAATGTTATTGTCTGCTCTGACTGTGATACGAGCTGAGATTCCCATCAGCTGTAATTCTGAATATGCATTCTTGATTTTAGATTCTATATTCTTCATGTGATACCTCCATAATTTTTATGGGTGTATTGTATAGTGCAGTTTTGTATTATTACAGAGATAATTTTAATTTAGTTAGAATTAGGGATGAAATTTTTACTAAACTAGTAGTTAGTAAAATGTAACCTGTAATAGTTATCAATCTGTAAATTGATTTATATTTTCGTGCTAGTGTATCATATACATCTAAACAATATCTGATTTGCATGATCTTAACGATTTTTATCTATTTTACCTTCACTCTCAGTTCGAAATTTCTGATTGTTCTTCGTTAGTGTATCAAACCTTATCTGTAATCCGAAACCATATTGCTGGAAGTTTAAATCCTGATACTTCGATCATATAAGAAACATAGGCTTGATACATAAGTATTAAGCCTTTTTTCTATTTAGAAAGGGTAGTTATTCCTGTCTGCAAATTTTCATATCAATATTACACATTGAAATCATAGTTTTTCTTGTATGATATTTGGTCGATGTCTAACTTTTTAACAATTACCTAACTATTTACACGATTACTATCAGGTTATTTTTAGCAAGGAGTTAAAATCCCATGTTGCGGATATTAGCGGGTAGTTTTTATAGTAATTTAATAAATTTGTTAATAAATATGTTATTTACTTAACTTATATTCAATTTATTTCGAAAACATGATACAATAGTGTTAATAATGCGTTAAGAAGAGTATAAAATATGACATACGCTCAAAAAATCAAGAGACTAAGAGAAGTCTTGCTAATTACTCAACAAGAGTTAGCAGACCTTTTAGGTGTTTCCATTGTCACGGTTAATCGTTGGGAAAACGGAAAGTATGAACCAACTATGAAGATAAAACGAAGAATTGTAGAATTATACAAAGCTAATCATATTGATTTGGAGGGGAATAAATAATGCTACATTTTAATGAGGATACAAGAGTAAAATTCCCTGCAACCATACAATTTTTAAGATTAGGATACGAATATCAATCATTAAAAGGTGCCCGTGTTGATTTTGAAACAAAGATTTTTATAGATAGATTTAAAATAGCATTAGAAAGAATAAATAAGCGAGAGATACCAAATGATGAATTGTTTGGACTTTTAGCAGAAATTAATACACTAACCAAAAACAATGACTTAGGTAAAGAGTTTTATAAAAGATTACTTTCTTCTGCACATCCAATTAGATTAATTGATCTAGATGATTATAGTAATAATGACTTTGCCGTTGTCAATGAATTGCCTTTCAGTGTTAAAGAAGGAACAGAAGAAGGTTCTTTTAGGCCTGACATCAACATCCTTATCAATGGCATGCCTTTAGCGTTTTTAGAAGTGAAGCATCCTGATAATAGTGGTGGAATTCAAGTTGAATTTGAAAGAATGATTAATAAGAGATTAAAGAATGATGACTATAAAAAGTATTTCAATCTAATGCAAATTATTTCTTTCTCAAACAACATGGAATACGAAGATTCCGATGATGACATTGCTGATGAAGTTAAAGCAGGATCGTTCTACACAACTCCAAATGGTCAAAGTACGACATTCTCTTTTTTTAGAGAAGATATAAAAGAGTATCATTCCAGATATAAGTTTAAGGAAATTAATGAAGCTACAGTCAAGTTTGTAGTAAAAGATGGTGGATATAATCCAGATGAAACTGAAACACTAGAGTTCAATACTAATCTTTCAGATCTTACTCCATGTAATAGATTCATTACATCCCTTTTTGATAAAGAGAGATTTTTCTACATGCTTCGTTATGGCATTATGCTCCTAACAGAAATTAAGAAAGTACATAACGCTTCTACAAATATAGATGAGGAAATTCCAATCAAGCAAAAGCACGTCATGTGATATCCTCAGTTTTTTGCTACTAGAGCTATTATCAAGAGATTTGGTGAAAAGGATAAAAACGGTATTATTTGGCACACTCAAGGCTCAGGTAAGACTGCACTTTCTGCATACTCACTAAAAGTCATCACTGATTACTTTGCCAAAAAGAATGTTAATACTAGATTCTTCTTTATCGTAGATAGGCTTGATTTAATGACTCAAGCGACAACTGAATTTACGAACAGAGGTTTTGTAGTAACAAACGTTTCAAGTAAGGCTGAATTTGCAAAAGAACTAAAGAAACCTCTTGATGAAGATAATGATGGCATTGGTACGATTTGTATTGTTAATATTCATAAATTGATGGAAGAATCAAAAATGCCAGTCATCGAGAATGTTTACAATGTGAGAGTTCAAAGAATATTTTTTGTTGATGAAGCACATAGATCGTATAATGTTCATGGTGAATTCTTTAAGAATTTGATGACCTGTGATTCGAATGGTATATATATTGCCATGACAGGAACACCTTTATTAACTAAGAAGGAACGTTCCAACTTAAAATTTGGTGATTACATCCACAAATATTTCTATGATAAATCAATCGCTGATGGTTATACATTAAGAATTAAAAAAGAACAAATTGATACTGCAGCAAAGGCTGAGATTAAAGAAAATCTTGATATTGAAAACCAAAACCTCGATAGCAAAGATGTGTATGAATCTGATGACTATATTGAGGGTGTTTCAAAATATATCGAAAAGGACTTCAGGCAATTCAGACTTGTAAACACTGATAATACAATCGGTGGAATGATCGTGTGCCGTTCTAACGACCAAGCAAGTAAAATCAATAAATGGTTTAAGACCAATAGCAAACTTACAAGTGGCCTAGTAATGTCAGATAGTGAAAATAATGCTGTTCAAAATGCATTAAATAAACAACATCAAATTAACTTCAGAGAAAGTGGATTCCCTGATATTTTAGTTGTCCATTATATGCTTACAACTGGATATGACGTAAAAAGACTAAAGAAAATGTACCTTTTAAGAGGTCCACACGCACAAAGTTTACTTCAAACGATTTCTCGTGTTAATAGACCTTATAAGAGTCCTACAGGAAAAGTATATCAATATGGTTATATCGTAGACTTCGTTGACATCGAAAAAGAATACAACAGCACTCTTGACGCTTATATTAAAGAACTTGAAACTGATATGAATGAAGATGGCGATGATGAAGTATCATTGTCTGGTCTTGTTGTTGATAAAGAAGATATCAAGAGAAAACTTGATAAGTTTTTGGCTGAATTGAAAAGGTTTATTCCTGTTGATAATATTGAAACGTTTGTAAACATGATGCAATACTTCAACAAGGAAGCATTATTAAAGATTAGAAAGCTTTTAACTGGAGTTAAAGATTGTTCAGTCGAATTCAAACTTTCAAGAGCAGAAGAATACTCTAAATTAATTGATGATGACAAGGTTAATAAATATTTAAAGACAGTTAATGATAGAATTTCATTTATGAATTTATCAAGCAAGGTTATTGATACGCTTGATATCATGAATAATGAAGAAGTTATCAAGGTTGTTTATGAGTTTATCAAAACAAAAATCACCATCCTTGACTTAGGAAAATTCATGCTAAAGGATGATGACTTCAATAAAGTAAAAGATGTACTTACTGAACTTCAAAAAGAAGTTCAAAAGAATAAAAACAAGAAAGATATCAAGGTTCAAAAGCTCGAAGAATTACTTAAGAAAATTTTTGAGAAGCTTCAAGTGTTCGAATATGCAACAATTGATGAGTTATCAGATGAATTAAGAACAGCTCTTGAAGAAGCTAAAAGAATAAATGAAGAAAATGATAGACTTTCTCAAGCCTATGGTGGAAGCTTTGCATTCGTTAAAACATTAAGTGATACTGTTCTTGAAACTACTATTGATAGATCAGATATCGAAAGTTTCTTAAAGATTATTTACGACAACATTAAAGATACAATCTATGACGATGCTTTAATCTTACAAGGTAAAAAAGGGTTTGTGGACGCAACAAAAGCAAAGATAACTGTCATTTTAATTAAAGAGAAACTTTTTAAGAAAGTAAAAGACGCATATGATGATATTCTTGAAATGTTATATGTAAACTTACTACTTTATAAAGAAAGCATTTAGGAGGAATAAAAATATGCCAAATTATGTAGAATTAGAGAAAAATATCAAATCCATTATTGATGACTTGCAAGGTCTATGTTCAACAAATGGATTATTCAATACGGCTTATGAAGAAGTGGTAGTTACTTCGGTATTCCTTTATAAGTTTTTAAATGACAAGTTCATGGCGAACCTTAAAAAGTTTTGTAAAGATACAGGTTTAAACTATCAATCAGTAATCACAAATGAAGATGACATGCTTGATGCTTTCTATGCAGCTTATCCACAAGATGTAGCATTCAAATATGAAGACACAATTGATTATTTAGTCCAACATATCAAGGACGATAATTTCTATAATCAATTTGATAAAACATTAGTTAGAATTTCAAATTACAAAGAAAATCAATCATTCAGCGTAGAAACAGCTGATGGTGAAAAGAAACCTTTATTTTCTGAAATCTGTGATAAGGTTGAAGCTTCAAAAAGAAATGCATTTGCAAGAAATATCTTCTCATATATCACTAGAGACAGATTCGATTTTGGTATAACTATTGAAGGTAACTATGACTTTTTTAGTACAATTTTTGAGTACTTAATTCAAAACTATAATGTTGCTAGTGGAACTTATGCAGAATATTTCACACCACAAGCATTATCAAGTGCTATAGGTAAAATCTTAGTTCACATGTCACCAGTTGAAGATAAAATTTATGAAATATACGATCCATCAGCAGGTTCAGGTTCTCTTGTACTTCATTTAGCAAATGAACTAGGCAATGGTAAGTTCGGTAATAAGGCAAGAGTTTATACACAAGATATTTCTCAAAAATCATCACGTTTTTTAAGAATTAATATGCTTCTAAATGGTCTAAAGGAATCATTAGAAAACATCATTGAAGGCGATACATTAGAAACACCTGCTCATTTTAGAATTAAAGGTGATGATACCTCAGGGATTAAAAAATTTGATTTTATAACTTCTAATCCTCCATTTAAAACAGACTTCTCTTCAACAAGAGGTAAAATTGAGACTAAATGGGAAAAAACATCAAGATTTTTTGCAGGAATACCTAAGATTCCAAACGCTAAAAAGGAATCAATGGCAATTTATCTTTGCTTTATTCAACATATTTTGTATTCGCTAAAAGATGGCGGAAAAGCAGCGATTGTAGTTCCTACAGGTTTTCTTACGGCTCAAGCTGGAATAGAAAAAACAATTAGACAACAAATTATTGATAATAAATGGCTACGTGGTGTTATTTCTATGCCTTCTAACATTTTTGCAAACACTGGTACAAATGTTTCCGTTTTATTTATTGATAAGTCAAATACAAATGGCAAAGTATTATTAATGGATGCATCTAAACTCGGTAAAAAAATAAAAGTCGGTAAAAACCAAAAAACAGTTCTTTCTAAAGGTGAATTAGGAAGAATTGTTAATGTATTTATTAATCATAAAGTAGAGGATGATTTTTCTGTTTCGGTGACATATGACCAAATTAGAGAAAAGAACTATTCTTTTAGTGCAGGTCAATATTTTAATGTCAAAATTGAATATATAGAATTAGAACCAGAAGAATTTGAAGAAAAGATTAATAATTATAAAGCTAATTTATCAAAATTATTTGATGAAGGAAAAACTCTAGAAGATGAAATAATGTGTCAACTGGAGGATATAAAATATGAAAGTTAATTTTTATGATGTTGTTGACGTCATTAGCGGTGGAACACCAAGGACTGATGTAGGAGAATTTTGGAATGGGGAAATTCCGTGGCTATCAGTGGTTGATTTTGCAAAATCAGTAAAATATGTTTATGATACAGAAAAACACATTACAGAATTGGGACTTAAGAATAGCAATACAAAACTTTTAAATATAGATGACATAATAATATCAGCAAGAGGAACAGTAGGTGCTATTGCAATGCTTAAAATACCTATGGCATTTAATCAATCATGTTTTGGTTTAAGAGCAAAAAGGGAATTTATGAATCAAGATTATTTATTTTACTTTTTAAAATATTATATGGAAAACTTGAAGAAAAAAACACAAGGTTCTGTTTTCTCCACAATTAATCTTGAAACTTTTAGAATGATTGATTTTGAATTGCCAGATACAAATACTCAAATTAAAATTTCAAAAATTCTCTCCTGCTTAGATTCAAAAATAGAAAATAACAACAAAATTAATGCAGAATTAGAATCAATGGCAAAGACTTTGTACGACTATTGGTTTTTGCAATTTGAATTTCCAAATGAAGAAGGTAAACCTTATAAATCTTCTGGTGGAAAAATGGTTTGGAATGAAGAACTTAAACGAGAAATTCCTGAAGGGTGGAATTTAAATCATGCATATGAAATTGCCGATATTAAAACCGGTAAAGAAGATGCTAATCATTCTACCGAAAACGGGAAATATCCATTCTTTACATGTTCAAATGATATTTTAAGATGTGATGATCATAAGTTTGAAGGTAATGTTATCCTTATTGCTGGGAATGGAGACTTCAATGTAAAACATTATAATGGAAAATTCAATGCATACCAAAGAACTTATGTAATTAAACCATATGATGAGAAGTATATTGGATTATTTCATATATGTTGCCAACAAACTGTAGAACAGTTCAAAAAAGGTTCTAATGGTTCAATAGTAAAATTTATTACTTTAAGCGATATCCAAAATATAAAAATGCTGAATTGTAAAAACGATAATTTACTAATAACTTTTAACAAGTCATTAGAACAAATAGATCGTTTAAAAAAAGAAAATGAAGAATTATCGTCACTAAGAAACTTTTTATTACCATTACTTATGAATGGTCAGGTAACCTTTAAGGAGCAAAAGTATGAATAAAAAAGTTATATACATATTAACAAATCCATCATTTCCTCAGTATGTTAAAATTGGTTATGCAGACGATGTAATTGATAGAGTTGATAGACTAAACAATAATCCAGGTCTACCTTATTCATTTAGAATTTATGCAACTTATGAAGTGAATGAAAGACTAGACGATTTAAAACTTCATAAGATGATAGATGCTCTTAATCCAACTTTGCGTACAAAAGAAGAGATCGACGGCAAACAGAGAAAACGTGAATTCTATGCTATGTCAGCTGAAGTAGCTTATAACATTTTTGAAGCAATGGCAGAGATTAGTGGTACAAAAAATAGACTTCATTTATGGAAAGCAGATGCAAAACAAAAAGCTGAAGAGGAAAATGCTGAGGAAGTTAGAGAATTAAATATTAATAGGCATCGTTTTAAAGAAATAACATTTAGTTCTAGCTTAACAGGGAAAACATACTACTCTAAAACAAATCCTGATGGTTCTTTAGGCATATTCGAGAAAGATACAACTGAAGAAGTAGTAAGCTTTTCTAATCCTTCTAAGAAGCAAATAGTGAGAACCGCACTTATTGATTTAGGCTTTGAAGGAGACAACACGAAAACCTTATATCAATTGATGCATCAATTAGAAAAAGCAGTACTTAAATAACAAAAAAGCGACTTAGCTCAATTACGAGTTTGGTCGCTATTTTTTTTATTCTTCAATAAACAATAATAAAAATTTACTTCTTAAAATCCTTATCACCAGCGGCGAGGAAATCAGAAGCTGTTTTAAAGAGTACACTGCAATTGTCTGTCGAGTTAGGTATTCTCTCCGTTTAGCTGTCAAGGCGTGGCTGCCGCGGCGTATAACGTAACGGTGCCTCAGAAAAACCGGTCGTAAGGTTGATACTCTCTATAACTTAACAAGCGGAAAGCTCTCACTAATCCTTGTATATATGTTTTTGTTCTGCTCTACTCCTGAATATTTGAAAACACCAACAAAGCGATACTCTCTATTGCGGGTGATGGGGTCAAGAACGTGTGCAAAGGTCACTCTTAATTGGTTAAGGTCTGTCCTTTCATCCTCCGCCGTCCACTGTGACGATTCATTAAACTCGATAATGCGGTTTCCGTCTTGCGATAATTCATTATGCCAGTTTCCTGTTACTGCTTTGTTCTCAACTGCAAGCTTAGGAAACCAAACTTTATATTGCTGGCCATATTTCTTGCGGAATGTAGACGGGACAAACCAGCTTTGCTGAATATTACCTTTGTATTCTGTAGCAAACAGTGTATTGCATGTCTCGGAAATCGTTCTAAAACCAACATCGCTATCTATAGAAACAGTATCCTTATTCGCAAAATACTCATGTGGCAAAACATCTTGCCATGCCGTAAAACAGCCGCTACTCTTTTGCGATTCAATACATGAGTGTATAGTTTGAACATGAAAATTAATCTCTTCTTCGATTTCTGCATAGCTTTTAGTGACGTCAACATGCAAAGCACGATATTCCGATACGTTCTTAACCTGTTTGAGTATATCAAATATTGTTATCTCTCTATGTATATCCTGTTCAACAATTTGTTTATGATACCCTTCGTCACATTCAATGCCAATATTAAGCTGTGGGAAATACAAGTCAATCATATAGTAACCGCTTTTATATTTAATATACTGCTGAGAAACGGGTTTTACTTCCGTTGTATTCAGCCGATTCCAAATGGCGTTAACCACATAATTCTCATATTCCTTTCGTTTAGTACGAGATAAGGTACGAGCGATATATTCAAACTTCTTGTCCATAATGTAATCCTCCTTTTTGATGTATTCCATGATATCTTTAAAATCACAGACTAACACTTTACATATTTTATAAAGCACATCAGTTGTAACATTTTCGTGAACTGATACCATTTTCTTGTTCTATGTAGTTATTGTATCATTTATTGATTCATCAGTATATATTGTATTAACAGAAAGATCCGTCTCTCTCTTTTTATTCATTTCACTACAGTAAATTGACTCTACTACATAGAATGCAATCTTTACATTTTGCTATATATAAATGCTATAATATTCATATAGTTAATAATTTGCTATATATTGCAATATATCTCAAAATAGATATATGGTATAGGTGAAAATCTTTTATACATTCGTTTATGGAAGAAGAAAAGGAGCCTGCCTAGTGAATATTTATGTAGGAGTTACAGATAATGGCTGGTATAAATACTTGAAGTCACATGACTTTGATGAAGTGAATTTCTGGAATCCTGGAGGTACTCCTTTCCGCGCTTTGAATGAAAACGACCTATTTCTATTTAAGCTTCATTCTCCATATAATTTTATAGTAGGTGGAGGTTTTTTTGTCAAGTTCTCTGTACTTCCTCCTTTTCTTGCTTGGGAAGCATTTGGGGAAAAGAATGGAACACAATCTTACGATGAACTATTGAAAAGTATCAATAAATATCGTAATCGAAACAACATAGAAAAGAATATTCAGATAGGTTGCACAATTTTGACTGAACCTTTTTGGTTTTCTGAAGATGAATGGATACCAATCCCGGAATGGAGTAAAAGCATTGTAAGAGGTAAAAAATATACTACTGACACATATGATGGGAAACGACTATTCAATTTAGTACAAGAACGGGTATCCAATACAGTTATTAACGAATCAATTGATGATGTTCTTCGTTTTACAGAATCTTCATCAAAGCATAGGCTTGGACAGGGAGCTTTCCGTGTTCTTGTAACTGATGCATATCAGCGTCGATGTGCTATAACCGGTGAGAAAACACTTCCAGTACTCGAGGCAGCACATATAATACCTTATTCAAAAGATGGTGAGCATATTGTTACAAATGGACTATTACTTAAGTCTGATTTCCATACTTTATTTGATGATGGGTATATTACAGTAACAAGTGATTACCACATAGAAGTTAGCAAGAGATTATATTTAGACTATGGGAATGGAAAAGATTACTACAAATATCACGGCCAAAAGCTAGTTATATTACCAAAGCAAAGTCGAGAAATGCCAGATAAAGAATTTTTGGAATGGCATAATGAGAAGATTTATCTAGGTTAAGAATAATGGGGGATATTATGACTGTATTTGAAATGGTTAAATATCATAAACAGGAGTATCCATCTAATATTCCTCTTAGGTTTGAAGAAGTAGCTGCTCATTTTGATATATCAAAAGTCAAGAGTATATTAAATTATTCTTTACATACAGAATACAGTTATGGAAAGAGGAAATTTGACAGTTCATTAATAAGCAGCTTTCCAACCCTGATTACAGCACAGAAAGATAGCATACCTCAACTTTGGAAAAGTGAGAGGTGGGCAGAGGAATTTGCACATTTTGTTATCAGGTTAGTAGAAGTGAAAAGTAAGCTTAGTGTTATTGAAGTGCATCCTCCATTTGATGATTATACTGATCTTAATGGTTTCATTAAATCATACAGAGTATTTGAAGAATATATTCACAATGAAGTTCCAAATACCGAATTTTTTATAGAAAACAGATTTGGATCCATTTACCATGGTGGTAGATTTTTAATGTCAAAAATTGAAGATATATATAACCTCTGTGAATATATCGAAAATGAAAGATTACATTTAAAAATTGCATTGGATATACCTCAAGTATTTACAGCACATAATGCCAATAAAAGATTAGAGATTTTAAATCTTATGACAGATATAAAAAACTTACGTGATTATATCGGTGGAGTTCATCTATGGGGTAAGAGTCGATCAAGTACTGGACGTAAAGTTGCACATTGTGGTGATTTAACAAGCTATTTTGAAGATGATATGGAAACGAAGAAGCAGTTTCTAGAGAGTTTATGTGAATGTTTTAATGACGATATTCCAAGGAAACTTGTTCTTGAAGTGAACAGTGGGAATGATGATCTTTACTCAATCATCAATGATTTATTGAGTGTTGATATAAGATTTGTCTAATGTGAATATGTTATGATTAAATAAATATGTTGATATAATACTAACAGGAAGAGATAAAATTAGTTATAACACATTAATAGTATATGTAGATTTACCAGGAGACCCCATGCTGCAACCTACCAAACAAAGCATAGAAGTAATAGATATAAGTATCAGGGATAATGATTCCATAACTTGGTCTCGTTATCGTTGTGTGTTTAGTTTAACTTGTTTGTATGTTGAATTTCTTGTAGGTAATGATTATTGGGAGCTTATTGATAAAAAGAGTTATGGGACAGACGATAGTTACAGTTTTATGTGTTCAATTAATGACCTAAACATACCTTCCTGGCCTGAAAGGGTTATTAAAATATTTGTTCATGATTCAGATAAGTGGATTATTTCTATTAGTTATTCTGATAGTTCTTCTGTTTCAGTTTCAGGAAGTAAAAGCTCCCCTAACTGGAAAGCCTTACTATCTGTATTGTCTTCATATGGTATAGAGATAAATGATACTTTTTTGGGTAGTAGTGCAGTCATTCCTTTCCCTTCATACGATAAAGTAAAGAATGAAGTAAAAAAGCTTAAGATAGAGTTATCTATGTTTGTACTTGAAAGAGATGATCTCTTGTTTGTTGAATGTAAGAATATTGAAATGGCATATATGCTAAGTGTTGGAGGGTTGGAATATAAAGCATTTGAGCTTAGTTGTGTTGTACTTAGGTTAAAGAGAAAGATAGAACTTATTCAAGCAAAAAAGAATCGTCAGGAGGAGATAGATCTTTCTGCTATTGAAGAATTACTAGATATTGAATTTGCTGAATACCAGGCTAAACTTGATGAACAGATAAGTAAGATGAATTCAGCTTTGGAAAGAAGTAAAGGAAAAGAATTAACTGATTCAGAAAGTCATGAACTTAAGAAACTGTATATCGGTATTGTTAAAGCATTACATCCTGATTTACATCCGGATATTGGACCTGAGAAGATAAAACTGTTTTTAAATGCTGTAGAAGCATACAAGAACGGTAATTTAACAGAGTTAAGGATAATAACCGAAATGGTAGTTCATAACGAAATGTCTCTAGAGCATACAGGCGCTTTAGCTTCTCTTGTTAAAGAAAAAGAAAGATTGATGGATTTGATAAAAGGATTGAAAGAGGAGATTATAAAGATAAAGTCTGAATACCCATATACAATGAAATCATTAATACAGGATCCTGAAAAGATTAATGAGAAGAAAAAAGAACTAGAGGGAATAATAGAAGAGTGGAAAAAAGCTTTGGATTTTTACAACTCAAAACTTTTAGAAATAATGAGGTAGAAATATGGGAGAACTGGATAAAAGCAAGAATAACGATCTGGTAGCACTTCTGCATAATAAAGGGGGGAGTCTTGATATACCAAAACCTTTTGAAAGAGACATATTCCTGTTTAAGACTCATATAGCGGGAACAAGCTTTGTAGAAGGCATAGAGGAATTAGAGCCTTATCTTCAAGTTGATGACAAGCTGGACTTTTTCCGTGAACCTGATAACCCATATGATAAAAGAGCCATAGTTATTAAGAATGCTGATGGTGTTAAGATAGGATATATCCCAAGAGCAGATAACAAGATATTCGCAAGGCTTATGGATGCAGGAAAGCTTTTATTTGGTAAGATAGCATCAAAAGAAATTCAGGGGATATGGCTAAAGATTGATATTGCAGTATTTCTTCGTGATTAGTCTTTTCTTTAACATAATGTATCATTAGTTATTTCACATAATAATTCAAAAGGCTATAAAAAGCGGTATAGTTATATGCTAAAATATATCTGATATCATTTTCTAGCTGAAAGGGCGGGATTGTATATGTCCAAACTATCATATAATCTATTGAGAATACGTGACTCTTATAGACCAAACAGACTGTCTGTTAAGAAATTTATCATAAAAGATGATAAAAAACATCCTTTCGCAATCATATGTCCCGGTGGAGGATATTATATGAATGCAGCTTTTGTTGAAGGTGATGACTATGCAAAAGAACTTAATAAATTAGGAATTAACTGCTTTATTATCTACTATAGGGTAAGGGAAAAAGCATATTTCCCTAACCCGGTTGATGATGTTGCTAAAGCATTGAAATGTATATTAGAGAAAAAAGAAAAATATAATTTGGTAGATAACTATGCTATTTTCGGAAGCTCTGCAGGAGGGCATCTTGCTGGAATGTTTGCAAGAGACGATATAGGTTACAAGAAATATAACTTACCTAAACCTAATGCCGCTGTTTTAGTATATCCTGTTGTAACACTATATCCCCCTACACATGAAGGAACAAAAAGATATATTCTTGGCAAGAATAATAATGAAGAGATGATAGAATTACTGAGCCTGGAAAAAAACATTACAAAGGATTATCCCAAAACATATTTCATGTGTGGTAAAAAAGATAGTGCAGTAAATCCTATTGGCAGCTTAAAACTCAAACAAGCATTTGATGAAAAAGGCATTGAGCATATTTTCCGTTATTATGATAATTTGCCTCACGGGGCAGGTATTGCCAAAGGAACTGAAGCAGAAAACTGGATTAAAGAAGCTGTTGGTTTCTGGCTTAAAGACTCAGATTAATTTAAACCCATATGATTTAGTGCATTAAAGAGGATAGCCCGCGATTCCATTCAAGGGGGAAAAATATGCAGATTACTGAATATAGCGATCGTGTTTTCTGAAGATATCAATAGTTATAATGTATCATTACATTTTTTCAAATGTCTATATTGCCATATATATTTCTGTTATACTGTCTATCATGGATGTTGAATCTGTTGCTTAGTAGCAGGAATTTTATTGAGGTATTATGACAGCAGTAAAAGATAATATAAAAGTAAAAAAACCAAATGCTCTTTTGTATTACGGGGCTGCTTCATTTTTTAAATTGTATTATCGTCTTGTTTATCATCATAAGGTGGACAAATCTGCTATGGCTGGCATTAAACCGCCATATTTAGTCGTAGCAAACCACAGCTGCTGGCTGGATTACATAATTAGCAGTAGCAGCATGTTACCAGTCCGTATGAACTTTGTGGGAGCATATAACTTTTTCAGAGACAGGCTCTTAAAATTTCTTTTTACTCAGGTAGGTGTTATACCAAGACACCAGTATACAAGTGATATTGTTTCAATAAGACAAATGAAATACTGCATTGACAAGGGCAGAGCAGTAGCCCTTTTTCCGAACGGCTGTTTATCCAACGAGGGAAGACCTGGCGGGTTTGCAGGACCTCAGATAGCAAAACTTATAAAGTTCCTGAATGTACCTGTTATCGCTCTGAAAACAGATGGAGGTTATCTGACGCGTCCAAGATGGTCCAGTAAGGCCAGATATGGAAGACTGGAAACAACAATTAAGCCGATACTGACAGTGGATGAGATAAAAGACTTATCAAACAAAGAGATATATCAGAGGATTCTCGGTGCTCTTGATTTTGATGATTACAAATGGCAGAGAGAAAAGATGATATCCTACAGAGGTAAAAATGTGGCAGAAGGGGTAGAGTATGTGTTATATAAATGCCCTAAATGCCAAAGCGAGTTCACGCTGCGCTCGAAGGGAAATCAGGTATATTGTTTAGCTTGCGGTAACTCAGTACATATGAACAAGTATCTGTTTTTTGAACCGGAATCTGATGATACAGTGTACTTTGACGGCATTGATAGATGGTATGACTTTCAAAAAGAATGTCTGGATAAAGAGATAGAAAGTCTGGAATTTATGCTTACTGCTAAAACAGAGCTTAAATTTGCTGAACCGGATAAGTACGGTTACCAGCATCAGGATAATGGTACTATTAAAATAACCAGAGATGATATTACATATACTGGTATTGTTAAAGGTAAAGAGGTGGAGCTTGTCTTTCCTATGAAGAACATATCAATGGTGCCCTATGCTGCAAATGAATATATAGAAGTAGCAGATAAAGGGCAGATAAACCGGTTTGTTTTTGAAGATAGAAGACAGATGATGAAGTGGGTTATGGCAGTAAGGCAGATACGGGATAAATATTATGAAGAGGTTACAAAGAATGGATAAAAGGAAGGACTTGCTCGGTAAGATCGCATATGCCAGTGGAGATATATATGGTGGAGGATCATTCTTAATTGTAGGCCTTCTTCTTTTAGTGTTTCTTACAAAGGTTGAAGGTTTGTCAGGTGCATGGGCAGGTATTATCATTTTTGTCGGTAAGGCATGGGATGCCGTGACAGATCCTTTAATGGGTATGCTTTCAGACAGGACAAAGTCAAAATATGGCAGACGCCGCTTCTATTTCCTCATTGGAGCAATCCCTGTTTTTTTGTCGTGGGTGATGCTATGGTACTCATTTGGAATCACATCCGAGGCTGTTAAGATCATTTACTATATGGTCGCTTTCATGTTCTTTTCCACATCCTTTACTCTTGTAATGGTCCCATATAACGCTGTTCTAGCAGACATGACGAATGACTATAACAAAAGGAGCGCTTTTACAGGTTTAAGGTTAAGTTTTTCTGCTGGGGCTGCTATACTCTGTGGAACAGTTCCAGGAATGATTACAGGTTCTTTTGCTAATCAGCAGACAGGTTATCTTATAATGGGATTAGTATTTGGTCTTGTATTTGGTATAAGCTGGCTTATGGTGTTTTTCGGAACCTGGGAAAATACCAAAAGTGGTGGTGATACAGGCTTTTCGTACAAAAACTGGTTTTCGGTATTTAAAAACAAATCGTTTCGTATATATGCTCTGGTATTCATATTTTCACAGATGGCCATTGATATTATTATGGCTATGGCCGTATTTTTCTTAAGCGTAGTCTTACAGAAGGAAGGTCTGTTTACACCTGTAATGGCAGCAATTTTAGTGGTTCAGCTTGTATTTATCATCATATTTTCCAAGGTTGCGCAAAAGTTCGGTAAAAAAGTACCAGGTATCATTGCTGCAACTGTCTGGGTCATTACCAGTATAATCATGTTCATGTTTTCACCGAATACTCCCGATATTGTGATTATTCTGGTCTGCGCCTTTATTGGTGTAGGAGCAGCAGGATGTAATCTGGTATCGTGGTCAATTCTTCCGGATATTTCAGATGTAGATGAGCTTATGACAGGAAAAAGAAGAGAAGGACTGTATTCAGGCGTATCTACATTTTTAAGGAAACTGTCAGGCGGTATAGCAGTAGGTGCTGTCGGTATTATGCTGGATGTCTTCCACTACAGCGACACAGCAGTAAGTGCAGGCAATATTGAACCTTTAACGACATTCGGTGTTAAACTGTTATTCTGTGTTATTCCTGCCATATTCGTTGTGGCTATGCTGTTGTTTTTACGAAAATACAAGCTTGGGAAAGATCAGTTTATTGTTATGCAAAAAGCTTTGGATAAGTTTAGAAAAGAAGGCGCTTTGGCTGAGATCAGCAATGAAGAAGCAGTTGTCTTTCAACAGATATCCGGTGCTAATGCTGAAGAATTATTCGGTAAGAAAAATATAGAATAAACAAAAGGGAAGTTCAATTAGGGATTTTTCTAATTATATCGTTTAAGACAAAACAAAAACCATACTCAACGAGTTAAAAACAAATAGCTCAAGAGTATGGTTTATTATTATAAGCAAAATGTCATATAAGATGGAATACAAATAATTC
>JAAYBX010000001.1 GCA_012729955.1 Clostridiaceae bacterium | reverse complement strand
AGAATATGCCAAAGATAACCGACATACAGGTTCTTCTTGACACGCTCTCACAGATTGGAGCATCTGTAATATGGACAGCAGAAAAAACAGTAGAAATTGATGCGACAGATATAAAGTCGCATATTTGCGATAATACAGAGCTTAGCACATTAAGAGGTTCCTACTATTTCGTCGGAGCGCTCTTGGGAAGACTTAAGCAGGCAAAAGTCGTTTTCCCTGGTGGCTGCAATTTCGCTCCAAGGCCTATTGATCAGCATGTTTATGCGTTTGAGACTCTAGGCGCATCTATTGAAACAACTGGCGGTTATATAACTGCAAAAGCAAAAAAACTTGTAGGCAATAACATATATTTTGACAACTATTCTGTTGGAGCTACCATTAACTCCATACTTACAGCAACTCTTGCTGATGGCATGACAACGATAGAGAATGCTAATAGAGAACCTCATGTTGTTGATGTTGCAAACTTTTTGAATATAATGGGTGCTGACATAAAAGGTGCTGGAACAAACACTATTAGGATTAAAGGCGTTAAAGAGCTTTTAGGAGGAAAGTCCTATTCAATATGCCCGGATATGATTGAAGCTGGTACCTTAATGATAGCCGCAGCTGCAACCAGAGGTACAATTACTTTACATAACGTAATGCCGGAGCACATGGATTCACTTGCGACAAAACTCACCGAAATGGGAGTCATCATTGAAACAATGGATGATTCCATTACTGTTAAAGCGAATATAAAAAGAGTAAAGAGCACAAATATTAAGACGATGCCTTATCCGGGATTCCCGACTGATTTACATCCTCAGTTTGCCACACTTCTTGCAATAGCTGATGGTGAAAGCAGGATAACTGAAGGAGTATTCCCTACCAGATTCCAGTATGTTGAACAGCTTCACAAACTTGGTGCGAATATACAGTTAAGCGGCGAGTCAGCGATTATAAAAGGTGTTCCTAAATTAATTGGAGCTCCAGTATCACCTACTGATCTACGTGCTGCAGCAGCAATGGTTATAGCAGGACTAATGGCAGAAGGCCAGACAACAATTCACAATCTTGAGTATCTCGACAGAGGGTATGAGGATTTTATTGAAAAATTGAAATCTTTGAAAGCCGTTATAGAAAGAGGGAAGTAAGATGAAATATATAGATATGATTAAGGACCTGACCAATGCCAACGGCATATCAGGTTTTGAAGATGAAGTAGTTGAAGTAATAAAAAATTATGCTGTATCGGAAGACATGACAGTTGATACAATGAATAATGTCTTTCTTAACAAGAAACAGAACACAAAGAACAGGCCGGTTATAATGATTGACGGGCATTCTGATGAAGTAGGCTTCATGGTTCAGTTCATAACCGGTAACGGGCTTTTAAAGTTCATACCTATCGGAGGCTGGCAGGATGCTAATGTTGCAGCACAGAAAGTAAGGATAAAAAACCGCGACGGAGTGTATATAAAAGGAGTTGTCGCATCTGTTCCTCCTCATTTTTTATCTGCAGCACAGAAAGACGCCCCACCGAAAATCGAGAATATGCTTATTGATGTAGGTGCGACATCTAGAGATGAAGTCATTAATGATTTTGGTATTGATGTAGCAGCTCCGATAGTCCCTGATGTCGATTTCACTATTAATAATAACGGTATAATGTGCGCCAAAGCATTTGATGACAGAATAGGGGCATCAGCTGTAATAGCGACTATGGAAGATTTAGCTGATGAAGAACTTAATGTGGACCTAATAGGCACTGTTTCAACACAGGAGGAAGTAGGTCTTAGAGGAGCAGAAGTGGCTGTTAAGACAGTTAATCCGGATATAGCCATCGTATATGAAGGCACGCCTGCAGATGACACATTCACAAACCAGTATGAGACCCAGGCAGCTCTTAAAAAGGGACCCCAGTTGCGTCACAGAGATGGCAGTATGATAACAAATCCAAAATTCCTTGCGTTTGTCAGAAGAATTGCGAAAGAACATAACATCCAGTTCCAGGATGCCGTAAGAGCCGGAGGCGGAACAGACGGAGGAAAGATTCACCTTGTTGCAGGAGCAATACCTACTATAGTAATCGGTATCCCTGTAAGATATGCTCATACACATTACGGTTACTGCGCATATGATGATTTCATTAATGCAGTCGAACTGGGAAAAGCTGTACTTCGCAATATTCCTAAAGATCTTAAATATTAAAAAGATGCCAGGACTTCATGTATGTTTTTTTTGGAAAATAAAAAGTAGGGGAACTGATCAATGAAATACATGAAGGGGCATCTACATAGATAATAACAGTACATTTAATCCTACACCACAGACAAATCAGTATGTTTTGATACAATACTGATTTTTTTTAATACGCTTTCCTTGCTTACAAACACTTTACAAACAGAACAAACTTATATATATTCATATCAAGAGGTTAATCATGAGAGCATCCGGTATACTACTTCCTATTTTCAGCCTTCCTTCACCATATGGTATAGGAACCATTGGTAACGCGGCATATGAGTTTGTAGATTTCTTAGTTTCTGCCAAGCAGAAGTACTGGCAGATACTTCCTTTAGGTCCTACAGGTTACGGCGATTCGCCATATCAGTCTTTCTGCAGTTTCGCATGTAACAGTTATCTGATTGATCTGGATATTCTGGAAAACAAAGGTCTGTTATTTAAAGAAGAATATCAGGATGAGATATGGTGCGAAAAAGAAGATAAAGTTGATTACGGTTTAATGTACCAGAAAAGAAATATGGTTTTGGAAAAAGCATTCAACCGGTTTGATGTAAATAATCTTAAATTCAAGGCTTACTGCCAGGAAAACGTTTACTGGATAAATGATTATGCCATTTTCATGGCTCTAAAGGAGTATTTTAACGGAGATAAGTGGCAGTTATGGCCTGATGATATAAGGCTGAGATATAACCAGGCTTTGGTAGAATATGGGACTACACTGTCCAAAAGGATAATGTTTCATAAGTTTTTGCAGTATGAGTTTTTTGTTCAGTGGTCAGAACTGAAAAAGTATGCTAACGATAAGGGCATTTATATAATCGGCGACATACCCATTTATGTATCATCAGACAGTTCCGATGTTTGGTCAAGACATTATCTGTTCCAGACAGATGAGAACAGAAATCTCGTTTCCGTTGCTGGTGTACCGCCTGATGCGTTTTCTGCAACAGGCCAGTTATGGGGAAATCCTCTTTATGACTGGAATGCTATGGAAAAAGATGATTTCTACTGGTGGAAACAGAGAATAGGTATGGCTTCGAGTCTTTATGATTATGTACGTATTGACCATTTTATAGGGGTAGAAAGATATTTCTCTATTCCTGCGGATTCTGACACTGCAGCATCGGGAACATATTATCAAGGCCCTGGCATGAAGCTTATAGATGCAATTAACCAGTCAAGAAACAGTATGGGTATAATTGCCGAAGATCTTGGGGTATTAACTGATAATGTAAGAAAACTGCTGGAAAAGACAGGTTATCCGGGAATGAAAGTGCTTCAGTTCGGTTTTTCGGGAGAACCTTCCAATGACAATCTGCCGATGCATTACAAGAAAAACCTTATAGCATACACAGCTACGCATGATAATGACACAACTAAAGGATGGTATAAAAAGCTCGACAGGAAGAACAGGGATTTCATGAAGAAATACATAAACAGGTCACGCATTCATGTGCATGACCTGATTTTGGAAACAATGAAATCTGTTGCTGATACCGCTGTTATACCTATACAGGACTGGTTATGCCAGGGTTCGGAAAGCCGTATAAATTTCCCTTCTGTTGCTTTTGGAAACTGGACTTACAGGACTACTGAAACCATGTTTACAGATGACCTTGCATGCAAGATTTCCGATATGACAAATCTCTGTGCCAGATAAAACTATTTATTCTCGCACTTAGCCAGATATCCCTTTATATCCTCAGTGAATGCTTTCATTAAATCATCCGCTTCTTTTTTCGAATGACCCATCGCATTTATATATACTTTCAATTTAGGCTCTGTACCTGAAGGCCTTAAAGCATACCAGGAACCGTCTTCAAATTCATACTTAAGGGCATCCTGAGCAGGCAGTCCGTCATATCCGTTTATATAATCCTTGCATACCGAGCATTTAATATTATCAATCTGTACAAGAGGTTTTTTTCTCCATCTGCTCATTACGGTTTTCTTGGTTTTTTCGCCTTTTATACCAGGATATTCTATGGATATCTGGTTTTCTGACATATACCCATATTTTTCATATATATTATTCAAAGCCTGATAGAGGGATATCCCCTGTTTTTTGTAATATCCTGCCATCTCGCACATCATCATGGCCGCACTGACTCCGTCTTTATCCCTTGTAAATGTCTCTATGCAGTATCCAATACTTTCCTCATAACCGAACACATATCTGTATTCACCTGTCATATCAAACTCATTTGCAAGTCCGCATATATATTTAAAACCAGTCAGAGTCTCAAAGAAATGCGTTCCGTAATGTTTTGCTATTTTCGGAACAACGGAACCGCTTACTATAGACTGTATAACTGCGTCCTTTTCTGAGTATAGTCCCTTCTTCAGCCTCTGGGAAAGCATATATTCAGCAAGAAGTGAGCCTGTCTGATTGCCGGTACAGAAAACATAATCTTCTTTATCATCTTTAATCATCATAGCTATCCTGTCGCAATCGGGATCAGTAGCTATTATCATATCCGCATTTGTTTCTTTACCATATTTTTTGGGGATTTCAAAAACCTTGACATTTTCCGGATTCGGATAAGGTGTGGTCGGAAATGTCCCGTCGGGATTCTTCTGTTCTTCCACTATAACTATATTATGGAAACCTCTTTCTTTTAGTATCCTTGTAACTGGTACAAGTCCTGTTCCATATAGCGGGGTATATACTATATTTATATCTTTATCTATATCATCATTTAAGGTTAAGGATAATATTTCTTTGATGAACATATCATCCATTTCCTTGCCAAGCATTGTTATCTGCCCTGACTTTAAAGCGTCATTAAAATCAGTGGTTTTTACATCACTAAACGGATTTATTCTGGAAATATTAACCGCAATACTGTCTGCTATGTCATCCAGTATCTGGGAACCTTCTGCCCAGTATACTTTGTATCCGTTATACTGTTTCGGGTTATGGCTGGCGGTTACATTGATGCCTGTTGCAGCATTAAGTTTTCTTATGGAATAAGATAACTGTGGCGTAGGTCTTAAGCTTTCATATAAATAGACCTTGATACCGTTTGCTGCTAACACTGATGCGCACTGTTTAGCGTATTCGTCTGATTTTATCCTGCAGTCATAAGCTATAACTGCACCTCTTTTTTCCATACCGTGTTCCACAACATACTGGGCAAGAGCCTGAGTAGCCTGTCCGATTACATACTTATTCATGCGGTTGGTACCAGCACCCATTACGCCTCTTAATCCTGCAGTTCCGAAATCCAGAGTTTTGTAGAACCTGTCTTCTATCTCCTTGTCATTCCCCTTAAGTGCTTCAAGTTCCTTTACAGTGTCCTTTTCGGCTTTTTCCAGCCACTCGTTATACTTTTCCAGATATGTCATCTTTGCACCCTTCCCGAGCCGTCTCCCTTCATGAGCTTTTCGACTTCGGGTACTGTGAATCGGGAAAAATCGCCATATATCGTATGCTTCAGACAACTTGCCGCTACTGCAAACTCCAATGCTTCTTTGTTATCACCATACGTATTAAGCCCGTATATCAGTCCTGCGGCGAAAGAGTCTCCACCGCCTACCCTGTCTACGATATCGGTAATCTCATATTTTCGGCTCACATAATATTCTTTTCTGTCATTAACGCATGCTCCCCATCCGTTAATATCAGCATTCCTGCTCTCTCTCAATGTGATAGCAATCATCTTTATATTCGGATACATCTTTAATACTTTGTCAGAAAGCTCTTTGTACTTGTTATCGTCCAGTTCGCCTTTTGTGACATCTGCATCATTGTGAATATCCAGTGCTTTTTGTACATCCTCTTCATTTGCTATACAGACATCAACATATTTAACTATGCTTGGCATTATTTCTGTTGCCTTCTTGCCGTATTTCCAAAGATTCCCTCTGTAATTAAGATCCATGGATACTGTTAATCCAGCCTGTTTAGCAGCAGTAACTGCTTCAAGTGTAACTAATGCGCTGTTTTGCGTCAATGCAGGTGTTATACCTGTAACATGGAACCATGAAGCTCCGTTAAATGCTCTTTTCCAGTCAATGTCTCCTGGTTTGGTTAAGGATATGGCTGAATATTCCCTGTCATAGATTACCTTTGAAGGTCTCTGTACTGCGCCAGGTTCAAGAAAATATATCCCCATACGGCCATTCCTGTAATAAATGTCGTCTACTTTTACTCCAAAGCCTCTAAGCTGCCTGACACATGCTTTTGCGATGTCATTATCCGGCAGAACTGTGATATATGATGAATCCATTCCGAAATTAGCGCATGATACAGCCACATTAGCTTCCCCTCCGCCGAAAGTAGCTTCTAACTTATCCGACTGCATAAGCCTTTCTCCGTATGGGGATTTAAGTCTTAGCATTATTTCTCCAAAAGTTACTATCCTACCCATTCAACTCCTCCTTGGCTTTTCTTATGCTGTCTAATATCTGCTTAGCTGTTGCTGTTATCTTCTTGTATTCGCCTGTCTTTGCAAATTTGGTTATATTCCCGCCGACCCCGACTCCGCATGCTCCTGCTTTTATCCAGTCTTTCGCATTGTTCTCGTCTACTCCGCCGTTAACCACAAGGTTAAGATAAGGCATAGGCCCTTTAACTGCTTTTATGAACTGACTTCCTAATACTTCACCTGGAAATACCTTGACTATGTCCACTCCCGCTTCTGTAGCCATTGCAATCTCTCTGGGTGTCATGCATCCTGGCATTGCTACCACTCTGTAGCGGTGACACATGGTCACTGTCGGGATATCCAGATGTGGAGCTATTATATACTGTGCTCCGGACAGTATGGCTGTTCTTGCAGTCTGCTCATCCATTACTGTTCCTGCTCCGAGTATAAGGTCTTTTTCATCGTATTTCTTTGACAGCTCTTCTATTACATGGTGAGCTCCCTTTACTGTGAATGTTATCTCTATAAGCTTGACTCCGCCTTCTAAACAGGCATCTGTTATCCTGTATGCCTCTTCAGCGCTTTGCGCCCTGACTACGACTATGAGCCCGCTCTTCATTACATTTTCTATTACCTGTTCTTTTCTCATAAAATCTCTTCCTTTCAGAAACGGCTTATATTAAACCGTTATATATCTTTCCTATTATATCCTAATTCTCAAAGAATTCACATTCCAGCATCGCGCACAAGCAGTGATATACTGGCAGATGAAGCTCCTGTACTTTGTATGTCTCAGACTCAGGAACTTTTATGCATACATCTGCAAGCGAATTCAGATAACCGCCAAGCTCTCCTGTCATGCCTATAACAGGTATCCTGCAAGCCCTTGCCGTAATAGCCGCATTATTCACATTTCTTGCATTTCCTGAGGTGCTTAAGCACAGTATGGCTCCAGCAAGCTTTCTGTATGCATATGCCTGCTGTGCATAAATCATTTCATATGAGGAATCATTTCCAATTGCTGTTATTAAAGAGGTATGGCTGGATAAACAGATTGCTGGCAGTCCTTCTGAAAGATTTGTCCTGATTGACTCATCCAGCATCGGATTTGGTTCGATTCTTCTTTTTTTCTTGAATCCTTTCATAAGCTCCCCAACAATATGCTCAGCATCAGAAGAAGATCCGCCATTACCGCAGATAAGCAGTATCTTTCCATATTTGTATGTCTCTTCCATTATCTCAAATGCCCTCATTATATCAGCCTTGCATTTTGCCAATGACGGATATGATGTTAACATTTCTTCAAAAACTTCCAGCGATTCCCTTTTCATTTCTATGCCCCTTATCTAGTTATTTGCTACATATTCCGCTGCGACTGCCAAAGCCTCATAATCCCCTATTGAATCCCCCAAAGAGGAAGGAAGTATATCACAAGCCTGCGATGAGATTGCAAGGCTTTCCCTGCTCAATACTCTTTTTGCATGAGGCCACAGAAGATTCCTGTCCTTAGTAAATATACTTCCAATTGCAATCGCATCCGGATTTAATATATCTACTAAAACAGCTAATGCTCTTCCAAGCATCTCACCTGACCTTGCATATATCGCTTTTGCCAGATTGTCCCCTTTAACAGCAGCTTTTGCCACGGCCAGAGCATCCAGCTCTTCTATCTCCTGTTCAGTAGTACAGAATGATACTTTATTGCCTGACTGCATTTCTTCCCTTACCATCGCTTTTGCAAGCTGCGCGATTCCTCCACCTGAACAGAATCCTTCTACAGAACCCATTTTCCCATATCCTACAGGACCATAATCTGCAAGCCTTACATGCCCTATCTCCCCTGCCATGTCATTCGTTCCTGTATACAGTTTGCCGTTAAGTATGAGTCCCGCTCCAAAACCAGTCCCAAATGTGCAGAATATGAAGTTCCTGTATCCGAATCCGGCACCCCAAAACCATTCTGCCAGTGCTCCTGCATTTGCATCGTTCTGTAAAACAGTTTTTACATTAAAATGTTTTTCAAAAATATCAGTTATAGGTATGTTGTCCCAGCCTATGAGGTTGGGAGGAGACAATATTAAACCCTTTTCGCTGTTTAAAGGACCTCCGCAGCTTATTCCAATACAGGATATATCATTGCTTATTAGAAAATTCTTTGCAAGTATATCCTCAAGGCCTAATATGAGCCTGTCGATTACGGCAGATGGTCCATTACATGACTGGGTCTTGAAAGTAACCTTGTCTACCACATCTACCTGGATAATATTATTGTCCACACATTTTCCCAATACTGCAGCACATTTAGTACCGCCTATATCTATCCCTGCTATATACATGATGAACCTCCGTTTTATGAATGTTCCATTTCAATTATATCATTTATATAGTTTATTTAAATGTATATATGAGTATATTTATATATTTTCAGCTTTTTTGTCTTTTTTTGATATAATAGTAAACGAATGAAATTTACTGTGAATGAATTATTTTACAGGTCGCTAAAAACAGGTGTATATTAATTATTTCATTCAGGGAGGCTATTTTGAAAGACCCGTTACTGGGCCCGATAATTCTACAGATACTGCTCATTTCCATAAATGCATTCTTCGCATCAACGGAAATGGCAGTAATTTCACTCAATTCCAATAAACTTCGCAAAATGGCAGAAGATGGAGATAAAGACGCCATAAGAATGTTAAAGCTCGTAGATGAACCTGCAAACTTTCTGTCAACTATACAGATCGGTATTACATTTGCAGGCTTTCTTGCTTCTGCTTTTGCAGCAGACACTTTCTCTGACAGGATAGTTGACTGGCTTGTAACGGATTTAAACTTCACAGTTATATCTCCGAACGCGTTGAACACCATAGCTGTCGTTATAATCACCCTAGTCCTTTCATATTTTACTCTGGTATTTGGAGAGCTGGTACCGAAAAGAGTAGCTCAGAAGAAGGCATTCGCCATAGCCAAGCGCAATACTAAGTTTCTCGTGTTCTTCACAAAGCTGACAAAACCTATCATATGGCTCCTTTCCGCATCAACAAACGGTCTGCTGAAGCTGCTAAAACAAGAAGGTGAATCAGACGAGAATGAAGTTACAGAAGAGGAAATCAAATTCATGGTGGATGTAGGCGAGGAAAAAGGCGCAATAAACAACATGGAAAAAACCATGATTGAGAATATATTTGAATTTAACAACATATTTGCCAAAGACATTATGACGCACAGAGTTGATCTTGTCATGATTGATGTCAACGACCCACAGGAAATCGCACTTAAGATCATTGAAGACGGCTCATATTCCAGAATACCTGTTTTTGATGATAATATCGATAATATAATTGGGATACTTAATGTAAAGGATTATCTTATAAGACTGAGAAAAGAAGGAAAAGTAGATATACGATCAATATTAAGACCTGCATATTTCGTACCTGAGACAATTATGTGCGATGCGCTTTTCCGAGATATGCAGGCAAGCAACTCTGCTTTAGCAGTTGTAGTTGACGAGTTCGGATCTTTAAGCGGTATTGTAACTATGGAGGACCTTTTAGAATCCATAGTCGGCGAGATATATGACGAATACGATATCTCTGAAGAACAGGAAATCACCAGGCTGGAAAACAACCTGTGGCGTATTGCAGGCAGTACGGAAATTGAACTTTTAGAAGAAAAACTTGGAATAGACATTCCTGATGATGTGGAATT
>JAAYBX010000173.1 GCA_012729955.1 Clostridiaceae bacterium | reverse complement strand
ATAAAGGTGAAGCTATATCAGTCATAGCATGGGATATACCGGGAGATGGATATGATGCAGGGTATGTGAACATATTAAGCAGTGATACAGATATATGGCTTAAGATACAGAATATACAATTTCTGCTTGGCTTTCTTGGTGTTAATGACTGGTGATAAGGGATAATGACATGAGCATTAAAAAATAAAATATTTTCATAAATCTGTCCACCCGTTGCTCCTTTTTTACGTTATATATAACATAAGAGTAAGTTTAGTAGAAAAATGTATATTTTTCCTGGATTTGTAAACTTCCTCACGACTGTTTTTTGCAAATGAAACTTTAATATGGTATTATTTAGAATATAAATGCAGATAGGAGGATAATTATGACTTATTACAGAAGAGGTTTCTATTCTGTACCAAACACTGGTAGAAGTGTCTATTACGAAGCTATTGAGACATACCACGATAATATATTTGTTGCAGACATTGGAGCAGCTAATTGTTGTAATGCTGCAGGTAACAGTCTATATGGCATCAATGGAACATTTTTCTATATGACATCGCAAACACCAAGTCCATATAATCAATATGATGTATATAGGATAGCAATAAATGATGGGCTAGTTGAAAGAGCTCGAGGATTTACAAACAGGATGAACAGTGTAAGTTATGGTGATTGCGGTACATTTGTAAATCTGATATCTCCAACTCCAGGAGGGACATATATTTTCGCAGATTCACTAACTAGTTTTACTGATTACTCATATCTTGGCGAATACATATCCCAATCACAAGTCAAGTATGCTATTGGTGGAGTGAATTTACATATGGGTCAAAATCTATCAAGTACACAATATAACGATTTAGTTGTGGCTGAAGCAGATGGAGTTCATCTTTCAATAACACATAGAAGTGCTATATTTAAACTCAATAATGCATATGATGATATTGTATTACTTTCAGTGTTCAGCACTAACTCTGATCTACCTCCCATAACATCTGGATTGAATCTTTATGAGCTGAGAGTAATGATCAATAATATTTGGGGTACTCAGATTTATCATGGGATTGCAGTAGACGGGGGTGGTTCAACGCAAATCGTGACAAAAGAGAATAATATCAGAAAATGTATTAGAACAGGCGACTGGCAGAGCACCCCAGGGGTATACCAACCACGAAATGTATATACAATGATTTGTGCGCAAATCTAAAGAGGAGTTGAAAAAGGGATATGAAAAAAGCTCTAGTAGTTTTCATGTTTATAACAGTTTTGTTGCTTACCGCTTGCAATAATGGAAGTGAGCTTACAAAAGATCTCAAGGAAGGATCCTTTACTTACACCATAAAGGACAATGAGATTACTATTACAAAATATGATGGTGTAGAAGAAAGCGTGATAATACCTGAGACAATTTTGGATATACCTGTGGTACATATCAAAGACAAGGCTTTTTCTGCATGTGTGCATGTCAAGGAAGTGTTCATACCAGAGAGTATAAAGAGCATAGGAGTTTGTGCTTTTAATGATACAAAATGGTACAAGGGTCTTAAGGATGAATTTGTTATCGTAGGTGACGGAATACTAATTAAGTGTAATCAAACTGAAACAGATATAGTGATTCCTGAAGGTGTAAAAAGTCTCTCTTCAACATTTTACGAAGCAGGGGTTGGAGGTTTTTTAAATGCCATCATATACCTGCCTTCCACATTAAAGAAGATAGACAGTTATGCATTCTATAAGGCATATGGAAATATTGTGATATGTAATACTGAACAGATCGAACAGATAGGTGAAAGTGCATTTGAAGACAGTACTATAGACCATATTGTAATATCTGACAAACTGAAGAACATAGAAAACAGGGCTTTCGCAACAACGAATAAAAAAGAAAGACCTTTAATGAAAATTGAAATGGCAGGCAGCAACGGTTACTATGTAGGCACACAAAAAATGGTTCAGCTTCCATACTCAACATCATTGGGAGAAGATATCTTTTATGGACTCGAAGGTAATATGGAAACTGTTAAATTTGAAGAAGGAATCACTTCAATAACCAAAGACATGCTGAAGAATATGCAGCAGTTCACAAAATTCTTTATTTCGGAAGAAGTGTCACAGATTGAAAAAGATGTACTTCCTGAAGGAGCAATTATATATACCAAAGCTGGAAGTACTGCTGAAAACTATGCTAATGATAATTCTCTTGAAATGGTCACATTGCCGGAGGATTTTAAAGATAAGGAATTAGAAAGACTGCTGCTTCCAGCTTTTATTGCAGCAAACCTCGAATTTACATATGAAAATATGCAGAAAATCGTGTCAATTCGGATTGATGACCAGATTGAAGGCAATGTTTTTGAGTATGATCATGTTTATGTAAAGGTAAATACAGCATTTGATATTATGGGTATCGATCATATACTTAAGCAAGGTAATGTAATGAATCTGGAAGATCTGAAATTTTTCATAAAACTTGAATCTTTATTTCTCAACTCTACAATTATTGATACATCTATTGATTACACTGTTCTAAAAAGCATGCCTGCTCTTATAAAAGTAGTGGTTAATAACGAATCGTTAATACAGTAATTGTTAATAGTTGTTATAGATTACTGACATTAAACAAAAACAGTCCCAGATTACCCTTTTTTACGTTATATATAATTTTAGATGTAATAGATATTGAAACACGTGAATATGGTAAAAACTATCAAAGTATTGACAAAGGAAAGGTAAGTGATAATATAAAACCAGAAAAAGAAATAAGAAATACATATGATACAAATCGACATGAGAGATTTTTTCATCTATCCAGCCGATTGTAATATAAGAAGGTGGTTCCATTGGGAAAGTTATAGTATAAAGAAAAGTAAATAAATAAATTCTATTTAAAAGACTAACTATTAAATGTCAAGTCTATTGAAAGAAAAATACTGTATGATTTGCTACAAAGCATTTCGGATAAAATTGAACCTTGATAACTGCATGACAAAATAGCACCACCTTACAGTCGGATTT
>JAAYBX010000172.1 GCA_012729955.1 Clostridiaceae bacterium | reverse complement strand
GCGAATGGTTCATGAACCGGATACATGCTGGTTATTTATTAACCCGAAATCCCATGAATCATTCTCAGATTTCACGTATAACGCTGTCACCAGAAATTGTTGACTGTATAGTATTCTGGACAAAAGATGCCAAGAACATCATTTTGCATCTTAAAGAGCTTGACCAGCTTAGCTATAATTACTATTTTCAATTTACTCTTAATCCGTATGATAAGAGCATTGAGCCGAATTTAAGGGATAAGGATGACATTATTGAAACATTTATTTATCTTTCGAAACTTATCGGCAAAGAACGTGTAATCTGGCGGTATGATCCGATTATCCTTAATGACATCTGCGATATTGATTATCACAAAATACAATTTGAGATGATGTGTAAGAAACTGTCTTCCTATACAGAGAAAATTATTATCAGTTTTGTTGATATGTATGCAAAAGTTAAAACGTCTTTAATCCGTCCAATCAGTGAAGAAGAGATAATTGAATTATCTGCATATATCGGCAAAACAGCAGAAACATATGGCTTACCTGTTTACGCTTGTTGTGAAAGTATGGATCTTTCTCCATATGGTATCTTAAAATCCAGCTGCATTGATAAAGAAACTATTGAAAAAGCGTGTGACATATTGCTTGATATAAAACAGGATAAAAATCAAAGAACCGGATGCGGATGTTTTCAGAGCATTGATATTGGTGCATACGATACATGTATAAATGGCTGTATATACTGTTATGCAAACAAGAATCATAAAAATTCTGAACAAAGATATTTCTCTCACAATCCTAAGAATGAGCTGTTAATTGGTACAGTGTTGGAAAATGAAGTTGTAAAGGGAAGAGAATAAAAATCAAACAGAATATATTAATTTTTGCATTGATTAATATGTATGTTAAATGTATATAGTAATTGATTATTAGGCTTATATTACTCAGACATGTTATCAGTTAATTCTATCTGATTTGTTAAGCAGATATGCATAGGTACTCCTCTTTTTTGTGTAGTTGAAATCTGGAATCCCACACTTTCAAAAAGTTCTACCTGATTATTCCATGCCCGTATATCAACCTGTATACCAAATCCAGGTTTAAGCTTACTTTTCAAAAAATCAAATATCCGATTAAGCATTTCAGTCTCAATACCCTGCATCTGATATTGCGGTACAACTATAATATCATGTATTAAAGCTACTGACCCGCCATCCCATATAAGCCGGGACATTCCTATAACTTCCTCTTTGCTGTATGCGGCTATAACATATGCACTGCCTGCAAGGCTAGCATTTAACTGTTCAAGGTTGATTTTTCTGAATCCTATTGATGAACGCAAACGATTCACTTCTTGAGCCGATATTTCATTAACATATGTTATATTCATTTACATTCTTCCTTATCACTAAGCTGTTCAGTTATTTTACAGAAGAAATCTGCTTTCCATATATCCAGTGAAGCCGTATTCTTTATAAACGGTAACGCATCCTGTTTTGCCTGCGAGTAATCAATTTCATTAAATTTCTCATATAGCATCTTCTTTATATCATTTATGGTAATTTGCTCACTGGTAAGAATATTATCAGTCTGCACTAGTCTTGCAGTTAGATGTTTAAGATTAACTGGTGTCTTTCTGGACAAGTAAAATATATAATCATACAGGTCCCTGCCTTTAATGCGGTTCTTCCAGGATCTACATAGAATTGCATGAATCTTGCCAGCAAAAAGTGAGGAGACATCGTATAGCGATATTTCATATGGTATAGGAAGCAGCTGGTACTTAGTTTCAAAGCATGCGTAAGGAGGAGGGTCTGT
>JAAYBX010000020.1 GCA_012729955.1 Clostridiaceae bacterium | reverse complement strand
TCCTGGCAGAACACTCCCGGAGAAGAGAAATATATACAAAAAAACCATTTGTAACAATATGGAATTATGTGCAAGACTAAAATCCGTTTCCGTATTTTAATACTGGAATTTAAGTTTTCACTTTACGATTTTTGATTATTTTATCAATAGGTATTGCCAAAATCTAAATAATGTGTATAATCTTATTGAGATTGGATATTGGTAACTATGATAATAACAAGAAATACTGTACAGAGGGAAATTATTTTACAAACCGTTTTAAATATGGATAATCATCCATCAGCTGATGAGGTTTATGAAAAATTAAGATTTGACAATCCATCAATCAGCAGAGCGACGGTTTACAGAAATTTGGAATTGCTTGCAAAGCAGGGGAAAATACTCCATATCGAAATGCCAAAAGGCGCTGACTGCTTTGATTTCAACACGAAAGAACACTATCATATACGTTGTGATATTTGCCGTAAAGTATATGACATAAGTGTTTCAAAAATTCCACGAATAAAGTATGATAAATCTGATAGAGGCGGGTGCATGATAGATGGATACAACATATCATTTAGCGGCACATGCCCGAACTGTCAGAAAAAATGAAAAGGAGAGGTGTATGAAAGAATTGATAGGCACAAAAACAGAAGCTAATTTAAAGGAAGCTTATGCTGGAGAATCTATGGCAAGAAATAAATATACTTATTTTGCTTCTAAAGCAAAAAAAGAAGGATATATCCAGATAGCTAATATTTTTGAAGAGACAGCAAACAACGAAAAAGAACATGCGAAGATATGGTTCAAGCTTCTTGATGGAATAGGCGAAACTACAGATAATCTTCTTCATGCTGCCCAAGGCGAGAATTATGAATGGACTGATATGTATGCAAGATTCGCAAAAGATGCAAAAACTGAAGGTTTTATTGAAATAGCTGTTCTTTTTGAACAGGTAGCCCGTATAGAGAAGGAGCATGAGGAAAGATACAGAAAGCTTCTTTCTAATATAAATGATGGTGTTGTCTTCTCAAGAGATTCTGAAATGATATGGCAGTGCAGCAACTGTGGGCATATTGTTATTGGAAAGAAAGCTCCTCAAATGTGCCCGGTGTGCTCTCATCCAAGAGATTACTTTGAAATTAGAGCAACGAACTATTAATTATTATATGTTTTCACAAAATAAAGACAGCTTAGCTGTCTTTTTTGCTATGTAGACGTAATTGTTTAAATTATGCACTGGATACTATGGTTACTAGAGATAAAATTAGTATCTTCCAGCCTGTTTTACAGTTTCTACTATGGTCTTGAAATTTTCGAGGCTGACGCTGTTTGGTATGGAATGATCTGATGAGAATATATACCCTCCATTTTCCTTTAATATCGGGACATTATGTAAAATTGCCTGAGTTACTTCATCAATCTTATCCCAAAGAACAGCATTTAATCCTCCATGGAGAACCAGTTTGTTTCCATATTTCTTTTTTAACAGAATCGGGTCCATTCCTGCCTTTATTTCCAGTGGATTAAGAGCATCTACACCAATTTTAACCAGATCATCTACAAAACTCATAACATCACCGCAGGAATGCAGATGCGCATATATCCCTTTATTATGTGCCCATTCGACGGCTCTATTATGAAAAGGCCTCAATATTTCTCTGTATGTATCTATAGAGAAGAAAGTTGTGTTCTTGTAACCCATATCATCGTACCAGAATATAGAATCAAATCTGTAACCTTTATCCCACAATAAATCAAAGTGCTTGATACAGGAATTCAGATAAGTCTCGAACATATCCATTACCCATTCAGGTTCTTCGAGCATTGCTATGAGAATGGTTTCTGTACCGCACATCCATGAATGCGTGACATCAAATCCGAACCAGAATCCTGCCTCCAGCCAGTGGCCTTTTGCGACCCATTCAGGATATACTTTCTTATAGCGTTCCCAGTTAATTCTGTCTGCGCCTTCTTGCATTCTTTTTTTTGTCTCTTCAAACCAGATTTTTGAATTATTAACTTTATAATCAAGAAATTCCGGAGTGGAATCTTCTTCTTTAAATTTTCTCAGAGTCACTCCATAACTTGTCGTATAGGTAACCTGTTTATCATTTTCTTCTAGAACCTTGACTTCATATTGAGGAGATATATCGACATTAAGTCTTGAAACCTTGTCTATATCAAAATAATCCCTCCAATCAGCATCATCAGGCATACCTTCTCTTTTCCATCTTTTGATTGTGCCTTCCCATGGCGCATCTATTATAGGTATTCTATCCGCTTCTTTATGCTGGAACATCCTTTGGAATCTTTCTTTTGAGGTCATTTCCTTCATAACTGTATATACCGAGCAGCCAGAGACTGTTCAGACTCCTCCTAAAAATGTATTTACATAAGTATACTATACAATGATTATTATGGTATATAATTTTAGTATGGACAAAAGATTTTCAACCTGCCACAAAAGATTTTTGCATGAGCAATGGAAAAAAGAAGAAGAAACACCTTTTAAAGGATGGGATTTTTCACATATTCAATCTATGTACGAAAGTTTTGATACGCCTTGGGATTATGCAGGTATAGTCAGATCTTTCTTGAAAAAGGATATGCTGCTTCTTGATATTGGAACAGGAGATGGTGAATTTCTTCTGAAAATGAATCATCCTTATACCAGAACTTGGGTGACAGAAAAATATCTTCCCAATGTCGAAATTATAAAAGCAAAGCTGATACCTCTGGGAATTAAGCTTTGTTTTACGGATGATGACGATATGTTGAAACTGGATTCAGATTATTTCGATATTATCATAAACAGACATGAGTCATACAGCTTAAAAGAAGTGTCAAGAATTCTTAAGAACAACAGCTTGTTTATTACTCAGCAGGTAAGCGGTGATAATAACATATCCTTATCAACTAGAATAATTGATAGGTATAAACCGGCTTATCCTGATCACAATTTATATAATGAAATAAACAGGTTTAAAAAAGCTGGATTTGATATTATATATAGCAGTGAAGCAGTAATACCTTCTTTGTTTTACAGTGTAAGCGCTATCATATACTATGCAAAGACAATAGAATGGGAATTTCCAGGTTTCAATGTAGATAAATGTCTGGATAAACTGTATCTGCTCCAAGAAGAAATTGAAAAAAAAGGTTATGTACCAAGCAATGAATCAAGGTTTATAATAGTAGCTGTGAACAGGAAAGGATTTAAAAATGATTAATGGTAATATTGAAGGTTTAGGCATTTCATCCTGCATGGATGATTATCTTTTAAAAGCCATAGAAATAATGAAGAAGCTCAGCATAAAAAGCCCTTTAGGAAAAGTGGCTGTTAACGGTGATGATTTTTACTATACAGTGATGGAAGTAGAAGTTAATCCAGTAAATGAGATAAAATTTGAAATGCATAAGAAATATATCGACATTCACTATCTTATTAAAGGCAACGAGAAGATAGGGGTAGCTAATGGCAGAAAACTTGGAATTCTGGTTCCATATGTTGAGGAGAAAGACTGCGCTATCTGTAAAGATGGGGAATTTATGAGCATTATTGCGATGGAAGAAAAAGATTTTTGTGTAATTTTCCCTTACGAAGCTCATAAGCCAGGTGGAATGAACAATGAATTCGGTAAGATAAAGAAAGCTGTTTTTAAAATAAAAGTATAAGATATTGTTTATAATGCAAAAACTGATATAATTAAAAAAATAAATTCTGTCCATATGGGCAGCATAAAATATGTAGCAAGGTAGGAAGGTAGGATTAGATATGCCGATTACGCAGATTCTGGAGAAAAATGCTAGACTGTATGCAAATGATGTGTGTTTAGTAGAGATAAGCCCTGAGTTGCAGGAAAAACGTGAAGTGACATGGAAGGAATTCGAACTTATCGAAACAAATCCAAAAGAACATTACAGAAAAGAAATAACATGGAAGGAATTTGATGATAAAGCGAACAGATTCGCTAATTATCTTATAGCTAATAATATAACGAAGGGTAAAAAGGTCGCTATTCTTCTTATGAACTGCATTGAGTGGCTTCCGATATACTTCGGTATACTCAAAACAGGAGCTTTAGCTGTACCCTTGAATTACAGATACACTGCTGAGGAAATAAGGTACTGCTTAAGCCTGTCAAATGCTGACGGGCTAATATTCGGTAATGAATTTATAGGCAGAGTAGAAAGCATTAAGCAGCAGATTGATCATATACATCCTCTGGTTTATACAGGTGAAGACTGCCCTAACTTTGCAATAAGTTATGAAGCTTCAGTGATAAATTATCAGCCTGTATCCCCTCAGATTGAAATAAATGAAGAAGACGATGCAGCTCTGTATTTTTCATCAGGTACGACAGGCTTCCCAAAAGCAATACTTCATTCCCACTCCAGTCTGGTTTCATCATGTATAACAGAAAATGCTCATCATGGGCAGACCAGACAGGACAATTTCCTGTGCATACCCCCTTTGTACCATACAGGAGCTAAAATGCACTGGTTCGGAAGTTTTCTGGTTGGAGGCAAAGCAGTTCTTTTAAGGGGAGTAAAGCCTAAATGGATATTAAAAGCAGTCTCTGAGGAAAGAATTACTATTGTTTGGCTTCTTGTTCCATGGGCTCAGGATATATTGGACTGTATCGAAAGAGGAGAAATTAATCTTAAGGATTATAAACTTGACCAGTGGAGATTAATGCATATTGGTGCACAACCAGTACCTCCAAGCCTTATAAGGCGTTGGAAGACATATTTTCCTAACCATGATTATGACACAAATTACGGTCTGAGTGAATCAATAGGCCCCGGTTGCGTACATCTTGGAATAGAAAATATACATAAGGTTGGGGCTATAGGTGTACCTGGATATGGATGGACAACCAAGATAGTCGATGAAAAAGGGCAGGATGTTTTAAACGGTGAAGTCGGTGAACTTGTAGTAAAAGGGCCTGGAGTGATGAGATGTTATTATAATGACAAAGCAGCTACAGACGCTGTTCTCAAAGATGGATGGCTTTATACTGGTGATATGGCTAAACAAGACAGTGATGGATTCATATATCTTGTCGACAGAAAAAAGGATGTCATCATTACAGGAGGCGAGAATATATACCCGGTACAGATAGAAGATTTTTTAAGAAGCCATGCAGCTATAAAGGATGTTGCCGTAATTGGACTTCCTGATAAGAGAGTCGGAGAAATTGCTGCAGCTATTGTTGAACTTAAAAAAGGTCATGAATGCACGAAAGAAGAGCTGGATGTTTTTTGTGAGGGATTACCAAGGTATAAAAGGCCTAGAGCGATTATTTTTGATAATGTACCTAGAAATCCAACAGGTAAGATTGAAAAACCGAAAATTAGGGAAAAATACTGTAAGATGAGTGTAGTCGAACTGCAGATTAGTACATAAATAGCTCTTGTCATATTTGAAAAATATTAGAAAACGGATTAATATATATACATATTGTGAAATGATAAGATATAATTAGTATATAATGCACAAAGGCCGATATGGGGAGCGCGATGTTTAATCAGATAGATTGGTTAGAGCAAATAAAATATTTCAGTTTGGAATTGTCCAGTCCTCTTGCCGTTATATCTGCAATAATAGATATAGCAATTGTATCATACCTTGTATATAAGCTAATGATTTTCGTAAAAGAAATTAGAGCATGGAGCCTGTTGAAAGGAGTGCTGGTGATTGTACTTGTCGCAATTGTAAGCAGCCTTTTAGGTTTACAGATCATGACTTTCCTTTTCAGTAACATACTTACTTTTGCGGCATTGTCCATAGTCGTTTTGTTCCAACCTGAAATCAGAAAAGTTCTGGAAAGGCTTGGGACAAGTGAAATTACGCATTTCTTCTCAAATACAGGTTCAGACGAAACTATAAAAATCACAGCAGTAGTTGAAGAGATAGTGAAAGCATGCAAAAACATGTCTGAGCAGTATATTGGCGCTCTTATAGTAATAGAGAAATCTACAAAAATAGGTGAATTCATCAACACCGGAGTACAGATGAATGCGGATGTTACAAAAGAGCTTCTGGAGAACATATTTGTGCCAAAAACCCCTTTGCACGACGGTGCAGTTATTATACGTAAGGACAAGATAGTCGCTGCAGCCTGCTTACTTCCGCTTACTGATAATCCCAACCTCAGTACTGAGCTTGGGATGAGACACAGAGGCGGATTAGGTATTACAGAAGTTTCTGACTGTATAGCTGTTATTGTGTCGGAAGAAAGCGGAAAAATATCCTACGCATCAAATGGCGGGCTTGTAAGAAATTTAAATTCAGATTCCTTACGAAAAGCACTTCTGATGAATCTGGTTAAAGAAAAAAAAGAAAAGACAAAGATAGGTAAAATAATTGGAAAGGCCAGGAAAAATGTGGAGTAAGATAAAAAAGAATCTCTTCTTTAAGGTATTAGCAGTTATAATAGCCATAATCATATGGTTTATAGTTTCTGTTAATAACAATCCGATTGAAGTGAAGACCATTTCCGTACCTGTCCAGATTCAGAATGAAAGGAATCTTATCTTAAGAAATCTGAAGATCGTCAATAGTTTTGACAGCTTCATCGATATTCAGATTAAAGGAGCTGCAACAGAGGTGAACAGAGTTACAGCTTCAGACTTTTCTGCATATGTTGATTACACAGAGATTATTAATGAGTCAGTTAATGAACTGACTGTAAAGGGAATCAGTTACAATGGCGATGCAAAAATTACTTTTTCACATAAAGAAGAGGATATAAAAAAGTCAATAAAAGTCGAAAAACTGATATCTTCCGAATTTCCTGTGACTGTTAAATTTAATGGAGACCTTTTGGAGGGGTATGAGCTTGTCTCATATTCTGTAACTCCAAATATCCAGTCAATCAACGATGTTACATCTATGATAATAGGTATTGGAAGTATTCAAGTTGATATTGATCTTGACAATGCAACACAATCTTTCACTGTAAGAAAAGCTTGTGTCGTATATGATAAAAGCATGCGTGTAATGAATGAATATGCAAACACTATTACTGTTGACGTCAGTGTTATTATCGGTAAAAAGGTAAGTGTGGTAAGCAGGCTTGCAGGTGCTTCTGAACTTGGAGACAATCATATGTACATCAGCAACTCACTAGAATACAGCCAGGCTATTATTGTCGGAGATAATTCCGTAATAAAAGATATTAACACGATTTATACCAAAACATTGGATTTAACCGGGAAAACAGAATCATTCGCAACTGAAGTGGAACTGGATGTTCCTTCAAATATAAAAGTGTATACAGTTAATAATGTTTTAAATGCAAATAATAAAGTGCGTCTGAATATTGTCATAGAACAGCTTATAACAAGAAATTTTGAATTTGGAATAGAAGAACTGGCAATAAGGAATAAGAATATTCTTCAAGAATATACAATAAAGGAAGATATGTTCAGCCTTACCCTTAAGGGGCGGGCTCTTACAATATCAACTATTACTAAAGAGCAGATTACTCCGTATATCGATGTTTTGAATATAGATGACGGGACAAGATACCTAAAAGTGAATATGTTGTCGCTCGGAAGCAATATAACCCTATCGGATTCGTCCACGCTGAATGTATATGTTGAGACTATTGCATCCTACTCAATTGACAGCAGTAAGATAGTACTTACGAATGTTGACTCTGAACTTAGTTATTCTATTGAAGCTGAAACCTTTAGTATGAGGCTTGTAGGCCTTGGTACTGATATTTCTGATACGGATATTTCTGAAATGAAATTCTACATAAATGTGCAAGACCTTAAAGAAGGAATGCATATAGTCGATGTGATTGTAAGAGATGTTAACCTTCCGCAAGGTGTAAGACTTTATGAGGACATACAGATTGCGGTTATGGTAACCAGACAGTAAGGAGCAAATGGGAAAGTTCATTATAAGCGAAATAAATGTTCCTGTAAAGGAAGCATATGGTGCCGATATTAAAAGTATCGTGCTTGAAAAAACTTTTAAAAAATTGAATAACAGGAATATCCAATTCCATTCTTTTGAAAAGAAATCCATAGATGCACGCCACGCAGGGAATATCTGTTATGTAATCAGCGCGGTATTTGAAGCTGAAGATGCATTTATTGCGAAAAATAACCTGAAGGAATATAAACCATTTGAATATAAGGCTATTGAACCTGGCAGCATAATTATTAAAAGGCCGATTGTAATAGGAGCAGGACCCTGTGGATTGTTCAGCGCATATCTGCTGGCTCAGTACGGATATAAACCAATCATTATTGAAAGAGGAAAAGACATAGAAAGAAGACACTCTGATGTTATTACTTTTTTTAATAATGGTGTCCTGAATACAGAGTCAAATATACAGTTTGGAGAAGGTGGAGCTGGAGCATATTCTGATGGAAAACTTGTTACAAGAATAAATGATCCAAGATGTTCATATGTCCTTTCGGTACTTCATGAGATGGGAGCTGATGAGTCCATACTGTATGATGCCAAACCTCATATAGGTTCTGATGTGCTTAAAACAGTGGTATCATCAATCCGTAAGCATATAAAAGAAAAAGGTGGCTCATTTTTGTTTGATTCCAAGGTAACAGATATTTCTATAAACAATAATAAAATATGTGGTGTAACGATTAATAGTGATGTGCATATTGACTGCGATTTAGCAGTGTTAGCAATAGGACATTCTGCAAGAGATACATATAGAATGCTGTTTGAAAAAGGTCTGAGCATGTCTTCGAAGCCTTTTTCTATGGGGTTCAGGATCGAGCATCTTCAAGCCGATGTTAATGAATGCAGGTATAAGAAACAGGCCAAATATATACCATTTAATGCGGAATATCAACTTTATGACAAAAAAGGCGAAAAAGGAGTATATACATTCTGTATGTGTCCGGGAGGTTTCGTTATAAACGCTTCATCAGAAGAAGGGTGTCTGGCAACAAATGGGATGAGCTTTAAAGACAGGTCCGGCATTAATGCCAACAGCGCATGGGTTGTGTCTGTTGACAAGGAGGATTATGGTTCCGATCATCCGCTTGCAGGTATTGAGTATCAAAGGATTATTGAGAGAAAAGCATTCGAAATCGGCAGAGCTAATTATGTAGCAGGAGTTCAGAGCTTAAAAGGATTCTTAGATAAGCTGGTAAAACGTTCAAACAGCATTACTCCTACCATAAGACCTGGTTATTCATATGAGGATTTAAGCGGAATATATAGTGAGAAAATATATAATGCTTTATGTTCATCAGTAAACTCTTTTCAAAATAAACTAAGCTGTTTCGAAAAGGGAGTTCTTACTGCATGTGAAACAAGAACCAGTTCACCGGTAAGCATAGACAGAGATGATGATTTTACAGCAAAAGGCTTTACAGGCCTTTATCCATGCGGAGAAGGTGCAGGCAAGGCCGGGGGGATTATGTCTGCAGCTGTCGATGGATTGAAAACTGCTGAATCGATAATAAGAAAGTATAAAATTTAGGTTTGAGGAGGATGGTATGGGTAAAATATTCGGCACAGATGGTGCAAGAGGCATAGCTAATAAGGAGCTTACAGTGAGCCTGGCTTTTAATTTGGGAAAAGCCGGTGCTTTTGTGTTAGCAGGAGAGAGCAATCATAAGCCCAAAATACTGATAGGATCTGATACTAGAATTTCATCAGATATGCTTATGTCTGCTGCGGAGGCAGGCTTATGTGCGATGGGAGCTGATGTAATAAGAGCGGGAGTAGTTACTACCCCTGCAGTAGCTTATCTTACAAAACTTCATGGCTGCGATGCGGGTATTGTGATATCTGCTTCACATAATTCTTATGAATATAATGGAATTAAATTTTTTAATAGAGACGGATTCAAATTGCCTGATGAAACGGAAGATCAGATTGAAAGGATAATCACTGGAGAAGGAGGGGGAAGCATTAAGACGCATGATGCTATTGGTAAAATACACAAAAACTGTCAGTGTGTTAAAGCATATTCAGATTTTCTTATAGAAAACTGCAATACCAGCCTATCAAAATTAAAAGTGCTGCTTGACTGCGCAAATGGAGCTGCAAGTGAAATCGCTCCAGAGGTATTCAAGAGAACAGGGTGCAATGTTTCACACATTTACTCTTCTCCAAACGGATTGAATATAAACAAAGATTGCGGGTCAACCCATATTAATAATCTAGCTACTGAGGTAGTTAAGGGTGGTTTTGATATTGGATTTGCATATGACGGAGATGCAGATCGTCTTCTTGCAGTATCTGAAAAAGGTGAAGTAATTGATGGTGATGTTCTGATGTCTGCACTCACTTTGCATTTAAAGAATAAAGGGCTGCTATATAAAGATACATTAGTAGTCACAGAAATGAGCAATATGGGTGTTGATGTATTTGCAAAGAAGAACTCAGTTAAAGTAGTAAGGACAAAAGTCGGTGACAGGTATGTGGTAGAAGAGATGCAAAAAAGCGGATATGCCATCGGTGGAGAACAGTCAGGGCACATTATACTTCTTCCTTATGCTACAACAGGAGACGGGATTCTTGCATCATTGAAAATTGCACAGTTACTTGTTGAAAATGGAATGAAAGCAAGCAGTTTCTTTGAAATAATGAAACCTCTTCCTCAGGTGCTAATTAATGTAAGAATCAATAATGAGATGAAAACCGAATTAAAAAATGATATGGAGATTCAAGCACTTTATAAAAAGGTATCAGAGGAACTTAACGGAAACGGCAGGGTAGTACTCAGAGTTTCCGGGACCGAACCTGTAATAAGAGTAATGATAGAAGGCGAGGATTACGAGTTAATTGAAAATTGGGCAAAGTTGATAGCTGATAAGATAAAGGACAAGCTTAATTAACAAAATTTGAATATTTTATAATTTGTTTATTCATTTATTTTAACCTGTATACTTAAAATAGCACAGAAAGTTAATAATAAGGCCAGAATACCGCAATTTTGTTTAAATTGTGTCTAAAATGTGAACACAATATGAAAAAATGCGTTGACACTCTTTCATGCGCGTGATATTATATTTAAAACTTTAGTTATAAAGATTTACTATTATGAGGAGGTAAAATTATGAAGTTTAGAACAAAGAGCATACTTAGCATCATGCTTGTAGTGATTCTTTGCATAGGTATGTTAGCAGGTTGTACGCCTAAAGCTAAAAAAGGCGAAGCTACCATACTGACTCCACTGGTTGTCGCATACGATCCTTTCAGCGGCAAATTCAGCCCGTTCTTTGCAGATACAGCGTATGACGTTGATGTAGCTGGAATGACACAGGTTGGACTAATGACTACTGACAGAGTGGGTGGTGTTATTTACAACGCTATCAAGGGCGAAACGGTTAACTACAATGGAACCGATTATCTCTATAAAGGCGTTGCTGATTTGAAAGTCACATATGACGAAAAATCAGATACAACAACCTATCGTGCGACTATCAGGAATGATGTTGCGTTTTCAGACGGACATATGATGGATATCGATGACGTATTATTTACATATTACGTTCTTTGCGATCCAGCATATACCGGATCTACAACGTTATCATCCTACAATATACTTGGATTAAAGAACTATCAGACACAAACAACTGATGAAGTTTATGACAAGTATGTTGCAATAGTCGATGCAATCTACGCTGCAGGCGAAGACCATGAGTGGTCAGCATCTGACACATGGACAAAAGAACAACAGGACGGATTCTGGGCAATTCTTAACGAAGAATGGAAGAATGACGTAGGAGCTATTGTTAATTATGTTATGGCTAATTATCTAGCTTATGCTGATCAGGGATACTTCACATATTCAAGCTCGGAAATTTCTGCGTCTGAAGGCCTGAAAATGGCATTCGCAATGAGAATGTGGGGATTTGCAAAAGTTGAAGGAACAACTCTTACAACAGCAGTAACAGGCAAGACTTTTGACATGGCTGCTGGACAGTACCCTACACTTGATGACTATTTCTTGGAGACAAAAGAAGCTTATGGCGGAAATCCAGAAGAATATTGGGCAGTTGAAGCAGCTGATGATACAGATGTAGTTTCACCAGCAAAAGCAAAATTCATATATGAATACGGCTCAAAAGACGAAGCAATGGGTACAGAAGGAATTAAGAGCATTACTGGTATAAAGAGAGTTAATAACCGTACAGTTGAAGTTACAACTAAAGGATATGAAGCCTCTGCTATCTACTCAATACTCGGAATATCTATCACACCAATGCACTATTATGGAGACGAAAGCCTTTATGACTATAAGAACGGAAGCTATGGATTCCCATTCGGCGACCTTTCAATGGTACAGGCAAAGACATCCAATCCAATGGGTGCAGGCGCATACAAATTCGTTAAATACGAAGATAAAGTAGTTTATTTCGAAGCTAACGAATATTATTACAAAGGAACCCCGAAGGTTAAGTTCATTCAATTCAAAGAAGTCGGCGAAACTGATAAGATCAGCTCTCTTGCTTCTGGAGCAGTTGATGTAGCAAACCCAAGCGGCAGCAAAGTTAAATTCAATGAAATCCGTTCATATAACTCAAATGGACAGCTTGACGGAAATGTTATCACAACAAGTTCCGTTAACAACCTCGGATATGGATATATCGGGTTAAATGCTGATACAGTTAGAGTAGGAACAGATTCCGCTTCAACAGAGTCCAAGAACCTGAGAAAAGGTATTGCTACCCTTCTTGCAGTATATCGTGATGTCGCAATCAACAGCTACTATGGCGATGCTGCAGCGGTTATCAATTATCCTATTTCCAACACTTCATGGGCAGCTCCTCAGAAATCTGATGCAGATTACAAAGTAGCATTCTCAACTGATGTTGATGGAAACGCTATTTACACATCAGATATGGATGCAGAAGCAAGATATGCAGCAGCTTTACAAGCAGCTATCGGCTACTTCAAAGCAGCTGGCTATACATGGAATGACTCAACCAAGAAATTCACAGCAGCTCCTGAAGGTGCAAGCCTGAAGTATGAAGCTTTGATTCCTGGTGACGGTTCTGGAGATCATCCTAACTTCCAGGTTCTTACAAACACTTCTGAAGCTCTTAAGAAGATAGGAATTACACTAGAAGTAAATGATTTGGCAGATTCTTCAGTTCTTTGGGAAAGACTTGATGCAGGAACACAGGAATTGTGGACAGCTGCATGGGGTTCAACAATAGATCCTGATATGTATCAGGTATATCACAGTTCAGGAATAGTAGGTAAGGGAGGATCTGATTCCAACCATTACCACATAGCTGATTCAGAACTTGATAACCTTATCGTTGAAGCTCGTAAATCTGATGACCAGACATACAGAAAATCTGTTTACAAAGCTTGCCTTGACTTGATAATTGACTGGGCAGTTGAAGTACCTTCATATCAAAGACAGAACATTATCGTGTTTAGCACTGAAAGAGTTAATATTGATACAGTTACTCCTGATATAACAACATTCTGGGGCTGGATGAATGATATTGAACTTCTCGAAGTTTATGAAGCAAATTAATACAAAATCCTAAAAAAAAAGGAAAGCCCGCTGTTGACGGTGGGCTTTCCTTATGTATATAATAATAGATAAACTGCGCAGTAAAAGCACGGTTTTAGTAAGGAGTAACATTAATGTGGAAGTTTTTAGTTAGACGTATATTATTAAGTATTGTGATACTTTTTTTCGTTTCTTTGATAGTATACTTGATAATGCGTGCTTTACCTACATCATATGTTGAAGGAATAGCAAGAGAACGGGCATCGCTTCCCGGAGGAAAAAGTTACACTGAGTGGCTTCAACAGCTTAATCAGGTATACCATTTGGATGGTGGTGTAATCGAAGGTTTTTTTGGATGGCTTAAGGATTCTTTCTTAAAAGGGGAATTTGGGGATTCGTGGAAATACAACATTCCTGTCGTGCAGAAATTCAAAGAAGTAATATGGGACTCATTTACTTTAGGTGCAATTTCATTGATTCTAGAATTAGTAATTGCAATTCCTTTAGGTATATTAGCTGCAAGGAAGCAGTACAGTAGAACTGACTATACTGTCAGTGTATTTGCTCTGATAGGTATTTCGTTACCTTCTTTTTTCTTTGCGACACTTTTGAAATTAGGATTTTCATACAAGTTGGGGTGGTTTGAACCAGTTGGTAAAGTAAGCAGGTTTTACGACCAATTAACACCTGTCGGGCAGTTTTTCGATGTGGCATCACATTTCGTGCTGCCAATAATGACTTTGACTATAGTAAGCATAGGCTTTTTAATGAGATATACAAGAACAAATATGCTGGAAGTCCTTAATTCCGATTATATAAGGACCGCCAGAGCAAAGGGCCTTTCTGAAAACAAGGTAATAAATAAACATGCTTTCAGAAATACCTTGATTCCGATTGTAACAATTGTTGGCGGAACTTTACCCGGACTATTTGCAGGAGCTATGATAACCGAACAGCTCTTCTCAATACCAGGAATAGGTTTTACAGCTTATCAGGCAATGATAATAGGGGATATACCATTTTCCATGTTCTATCTGGTATTCTTAGCGACACTTACACTGATCGGTACATTAATCTCCGACATATTATATGCTGTAGTTGACCCAAGAGTCAGAGTAAACTAGGAAGGAGGAGAAAATGAGCGACAATAATTTACCAAATAACGGTATACCTGAATACGAGGAACAAATAAACTGCCAGGAAGAAGAGATTTTTACTGACAGCTGTTCAAATATTAACGAGCATATAAGCCATTCTGACAGCCTTGATGATGAGCAAAGAGTAAAAATGATTTCTCCGGCCATGCTTGTAGCCAAGAGATTTGTTAGAAACAGGCTTGCTATAATAGGACTTGTTATTATACTGGCAATGTTTATATTTTCATTTGTGGGAGGTTGGCTGCATCCATATCCTGAAACAAAAATATTCTATAAAAAGGAAATTACTTCTTCACAATTTGCATCAGCAACTATAAATCAAAACTGGTATGAAGAAGTTAAAGAAGGTTATCAATTCACATCGATTAATAAAGCGGCATTCGCATTAGCATTGAAAGATGGGAAAAGTGTATTTACAACAACTATAAATGGGGAAAATATCCTTTTTGCAATAAAGAAGATATCTGATGATACCCAAGTGCTTTTCGGGACAGAAAGAATCGGTAAAGTAGATATTATCCTTGGAGATTATGTTTTTAGAGAAGAAAGTACTTTTGTTTTTTCAAGTAATTTTAAAAATACAATACTTAAGGCTATCGATAATAATCTTAATTTTATAGAATTTGGCGGGAAAGAATATTTCCTTGATTTGTCAAGAAGAGAATGCATCATTTACACAGGTGAAGAGCATGTTCTTTTAACTAAGAATATATATGACATGTATGAGCAGAATGTAAGAGCTGATTTTAGCTTGAAGTATGCTTTCGAAACAGCTTTAAGCGAAAACGAGCAATTCTTGACAGTTAATCAGAAAAACTATGAAATAGAGTATCATGATGAAATAAGAACGATTTATGAATTATCAGGTTCTGAAAGGGTACCTTTTGCGAATATAACGAAGCTGATTATTACTCCTGCGTCTGCAGATATCTTTTTATCAATTGATTACAAAAACGCTGTCGAAGAAGCGATGTTCAATAACCTTTCCTCTTTTATGTATACTAATGAAAATAGTGAGACAATAGAATATCTTATTGAAAGAAATGATATGGAATATGTTATAAGGACAGATAAAATGACTGACCTTATAGACACTTATGCCTCACCTAGTTCAGATCATCTGTTAGGAACTGATGGTTCTGGAATGGATTTAATGGTAAGGCTGATGTACGGCGGCAGAGTTTCTTTAACAATCGGATTTGTTGTTGTTTTAATTGAAATGCTGATAGGTATTATAATCGGAGGATTATCAGGATATTTCGGCGGTTGGGTTGATACATTGCTTATGAGACTTGTTGAGATATTCAACTGTATACCTACAATGCCTATATATATCATATTAGGTGCCGCTCTGGATACTATGAAACTTGAACCGAGTGTCCGAATTTATCTATTAATGATTATTCTTGGCATCTTCGGATGGCCAGGTATAGCAAGAGTAGTAAGAGGCCAGATTCTTTCGCTTAGAGAACAGGAATTTATGGTTGCGAATGAGGCTACAGGACTGTCTGTTTCCAGAAGAATATTCAGGCATCTTGTCCCAAATGTCATTCCTCAGCTTATTGTATATGCAACAATGAGTCTTGGAGGAATAATACTTACAGAAGCGACTTTGAGTTTCTTGAATCTTGGTGTTAAATATCCATATGCATCATGGGGTAATATTGTAAACTCAGTTAACGACAGTTATGTACTGCAGAATTACTGGTTTGTCTGGATACCTGCAGGCATGCTTATTCTTATCACTGTTCTTGGGTTTAACTTTGTCGGTGACGGGCTTAGGGATGCATTTGATCCTAAGATGAAAAGATAGGTGAGAAAAATGAAACTTGGAAAAAAAGACGATAAGAAAATAAAAAGCATAAACTACCTTTCAGCAAAAGAATCCAGAGCTATTTCTAGAAGAAACAGAAGGACTACTGATGAGCTGGAAAAAAAGAAAAACAGGAAAAATGTCCCTGTTGAAGAATATACTACTAAGATGAAGAATCCTAATAATGTATTGGAAATAGATAATTTACATACATATTTCTTTACGGATCTTGGTACTGTAAAAGCAGTTGATGGTGCATCATTTGATGTAGAGAAGGGTAAAACAGTTGGTGTTGTAGGAGAATCCGGGTGTGGGAAATCAGTTACCAGCTTGTCAATTATGCAGTTGGTTCAACGGCCTCAAGGACAGACTGTTGAAGGAGAGATAAGATTCAATAATGGTGATGTAGCATATGATATTGCAAAAGCTCCTACTGAATTCATGCAAAAAATCAGGGGTAATATGATATCCATGATATTCCAGGAACCTATGACAAGCCTGAATCCTGTTTTCAGGATCGGTATGCAGGTTGATGAGGTAATAGCTCTTCATAATCCTCAGATGCAGAAGGAAGACATAGAGAAACGAACAATCGAAATGCTCGACCTTGTAGGTATAGCAAATTCGCAAGGAGTATACAAAATGTATCCTCATGAATTATCAGGCGGTATGAGACAGAGAGTCATGATAGCAATGGCTTTAGCATGTAACCCCAGCCTTATAATTGCTGACGAACCGACAACTGCTCTCGATGTTACAATACAAGCACAGATTCTTGACCTTCTCAGAACATTGAAAGATAAGATTAACAGCAGTATAATGCTCATCACTCACGATTTAGGCGTTATTGCAGAAATGGCTGATATGGTAGTAGTAATGTATGCAGGAAAGGTAGTGGAAAAAGGAACTGCAAATGATATATTCAAGAATGCAAAACACCCTTATACCATAGGACTTATGGAAAGCAAACCTGTTGTAAATAAGGATGTTGATAGATTATACAGTATACCTGGGAAAGTTCCTAATCCAATCAATATGCCAAATTATTGTTATTTTAAGGATAGGTGTGAAAAATGTATAGAAGCCTGCAATGGAGCTTATCCAAGGGAGATAAAACTTTCTGATACTCATTTTGTAAGCTGTTATCTGTACAATGACGAGGAGGTTAAACAAAATGGCAAGTAAACTGTTAAAGGAAAATAAATTTGAACCTTTAAAACCTGATAAAAAATATCTTCTCCAAGTTAATTCCTTAAGAACATATTATCCAATTAAAACAGGTGTATTTTCTCGTATTACTGGATATGTTAAAGCTGTTGATGGGGTTTCATTTAATATTAAAAAAGGTCAGACTATGGGTTTGGTCGGAGAATCAGGATGCGGTAAAACAACTGTAGGTCGTACTATCTTAAAGCTAACGCCATACACAGATGGAGAAGTGTACTTTGGAGGCGAGTCAATATTTGATAAAAATAAAAAAGAAATGATTCAAATGCGTCCTAAAATGCAGATAATATTCCAAGATCCGTATTCAAGCCTTTCTCCGCGCCTTCCTGTCGGTGAAATTATTGGTGAGGCTGTCAGAGAGCACAAGCTTGTACCTGAAGATAAATTTGATGATTATATAACATCAATTATGAACTCCTGCGGTCTTCAGGCATATCATAAAGACAGGTATCCACACGAATTTTCAGGTGGTCAGAGGCAGAGAATATGTATCGCCAGAGCTCTTGCTCTTAATCCGCAATTTGTTGTATGTGATGAACCTGTTTCAGCTTTAGATGTTTCGATACAGGCACAGATAATTAATCTTTTAATGGACCTTCAGGAAAAATACGGACTTACATATTTGTTTATTTCTCACGATTTGTCTGTTGTTGAACATATATCTGATACAATCGGAGTAATGTATCTGGGTTCTTTGGTTGAAACAGGAACTAAGAAGGATATATTCAAAGAACCGCTTCATCCTTATACACAGGCGTTATTCAGCGCAATACCAGTACCTGATCCTGATTACAAAATGAAGAGGATTATACTAGAAGGAAGTATACCTTCTCCAGCAAATCCTCCTTCAGGATGCAAGTTCCATACAAGATGCAGACACTGCTTCGACAGATGCAAGGTTGAAAACCCGAAACCGAAAGATATGGGGAACGGGCATGTGGTGTGCTGTCATCTTTATGACAAATAGAGATGTTAAAGAAAAACAAGTATGACGATGATGATGGAAGGGTAATAGCCCCTATGAACGTAGAAGGGATGCCCTGGTATCAAAAAGGCGTCAGACAACAGAATGTGAATAATGAAAAAGGCCAGCCCTTATCAGTTAAGGATACACTATCTGTAACTTTTTATGCTATTTTAGCTGGTGTTACAGTTGCCCTTATAATCGGTCTATTTGGTTTCTTATTCATTTTATTCTGCATACATGTCTGGTTCAGGTGATGTTATGAAATATGTTACATGGATAATTCTTATATTGTTCCTTGCAGCTCTTGTGTTTTTTGGATGCCTTATAGGCTCCAGAGTTGACTATTACCAGTATGAGAAGCATGTTGTGTCATTTACAAGCAAAGGTATTCAAAATGGTGCTACAGCGCGTTATGACGATAAAACAGTAATGATTAATAGCGCGAATTTTGAAGTAATGTGTAATAAACTGTTTACAATCAGTGAGAGAGACAGAGTACGCAAAATCCCCTATTATTCTGATAATGAAGTAATTGCAGTGGAAGTGGATGAAATGAACTATATAGTAATAATTCCGATTCCAAGCAGTAAGGCGGTTTACCTTGAAACACGGCTTGACGGTAAGAAGAGAAATTTCTATGTATCGGACAAATACAGAATATATGAAAGAGCGATATCATATATACAACCGGAAGGATTTTACGGACCCAACACATTACTTGATGAACCTTGAATAACCTGAGGATATTAAAGAGGACACTTATTATGGATTTACTTATTATTGGAATAGCAGGAGGGACAGGAAGCGGAAAGACAACACTTACAAGCAGACTCAAAGAAAGATTCGGTAATGATGTAAGTGTAATAAGCCACGATAATTATTACAGATCTCAAGATGATATACCTTTCGAGGAGAGGGTCAAGACGAATTATGATCATCCTGATTCTTTTGAAACCGATCTTCTCATTTCCCATCTTGAGCAGTTAAGAAAAGGTTACAGCATTGAATGCCCCATATATTCTTTTTCTGAACATACAAGGACTAAACAAACACGTAAAATAAATCCGACGAAAGTAATAATTGTAGAAGGAATACTTATATTCCAGAATCCTGAGCTGCTCAATATGATAAATATTAGAATTTATGTCGATACTGATCCAGATGTCAGAATATTAAGAAGGATTTTGCGTGATGTAAAGGAAAGAGGTAGGAGCCTTGATTCTGTAGTGACACAATATTTATCAACTGTAAAACCTATGCATGAGCAGTTTGTAGAACCTTCTAAAAGAAATGCTGATATAATTGTTTTAGAAGGCGGATATAATCTAGTTGCCCTTGACATGATAATACAACGGATTCAAGGGCATGTAGAAGATAAGGAATGAATTATGAAAACACAATATATATATTCTAAAGCAGGCCAACTGCTATATGACGAGGTAGCAAAGAATCTGCCTATAGTGGATTATCACTGTCACTTAAGCCCCAAAGAAATTTATGAGGATAAGCAATTTGATAATATCGGTTTAATGTGGCTTGGCGGGGATCATTATAAATGGAGGCTGATGAGGGCTTTTGGTATTGATGAGGAATACATAACAGGAAAAGCCGATTGGAAAGACAAATTCTTCTCATATTGCAGGACAATAGAGAACTCTCCAGGCAATCCGCTTTTTCACTGGTCAGCAATGGAACTCAAAAATTATTTTGATACAGATATTACTATATCAGCTGATAATGCACAAACAATATGGGATAAAGCCAATCAAGTTATAAAGGAAAAGGAACTCAGCCCAAGAAAGCTAATAACCTCTTCGAATGTGATTTATATCGCCACAACAGATGATATAACAGATGATTTGAAATACCATAAGCTTATTAAACAGGATAAATCATTCAAAACGCAGGTCGCACCTACATTCAGGACTGACAATGTGTTATTAATAACAAGGCCAGATTACCCATTGTATATAGACATGCTTAAAAAAGTATCTGGAACAGATATAACTGATATTAAATCCTTATGTATAGCTATCTCAAAAAGGATGGATTATTTCATTGCAAATGGGTGCAGCCTTTCCGATGTGGGAATTCAATATACTGCGTCTCCTGATTTTGATTATGATACTGCCGATAAAACTTTCAAATTAGCTCTTTTGAACAAAAAGATTGAAAAAGACGATTATGAGAAGTTTCTTGGATATATGTTTATATATCTTTCCTCTGAGTATAAAAAAAGAGGAATAACCCAACAGATACATACAGGCGTTTATAGAAATACAAACTCAAGACTATTTGATACTATCGGTCCGGATTGCGGCTGCGATATATCATCAAATCCATTGGATGGCATAGCTTTTTCAAAAATTCTTAACGAAATGGATAAACAGGAAAAACTTGCAAAGACTATAGTATATATTTTAAATCCTGCATCATACTATCAAGCCTTAACAGCATGCGGTTCATTCAGAGATGTAATATTTGGAGCTGCCTGGTGGCATATGGATCATTACGAAGGAATAGTGGAGAATATTAAAAAAGTTGCTTCATTATCTTGTTTGGGATCCAGTCTTGGAATGCTGACGGACAGCCGCAGTTTTCTGTCTTATGCACGCCATGATTACTATAGAAGGATTTTATGTTCTGTTGTAGGGTCCTGGACAGATTCTGACGAGTACCCGATTGAATTGGCAAAAAAACTGATATATAATTTGTGTGTCGGAAATGCCATGGAAAGATTCGTGAAATAGATATGAATCTGGCTTTCCAAGGAGGATTCAATGAAGAACAGGATATGGATTTTAGTTATAGTTTTGCTTATTGTATCAATAGGAGCAGCAAGCGGTTATTGTGTTGGAAGATCAATAAATAGGATTGCAGATAATTTAAATAAGCCTATAGAAGCACCTGATGTGGATAAAGGTACTTTCAGCATGTTTGCCAAGATGGGAATCAGTAATGACCAGCTAAGCGGTTATTCATCAGTTGAGGAAGCAATATTGAATATTGATAAACCAATTCGAGTAGAAAATGTAGGATTTACTTCGGAAGAAGTAACTGCGATGATGAATATTTCCAAAGAATATCTGCAATCGATGTACATAAACAGCATTGAATTTAACATGCAGCCTGATAATACTGTTCATTTCGATATCTATATAGATGGTCAGGCTTTGAAGAATACCGCAAATCTGCCTGATGTTGCAGTATCAGTACTATCAAACACTAAGTTCACGCTATATATCTCTATTGAGGGTGTTTCACCTGACGGTAAGCTTATGTTGAAGATTAATGACATATATGTTAAGGATGTACATGTTATGAATTTCATAAACCTGTTCAATCTTGGCAGAGATGTCAGATCATTTGTTTCGCAATATATCGGTCAAACTATAAGTCTTGAATTACCGATGTTGAAAGACTTGAAGTCCTTCACAATATCGGATGGATTAGCATATATTGACGGCACATTCACAAATATTGGTGCAACTGTTGACTGATATTCATAAGAAATCTGTACTTATCGGCTTGTCAGGCGGTGTTGACAGCGCTGTAACTGCATATCTTCTGAAAACTGAAGGATATGATGTCCACGCAGTAACATATATCATGTCTGAAAACCATAAAGCGTCCGTTAAAGATGCTGCAGATATTGCATCTATGCTTAATATTCCTTTATATATTGAAGACAAACAGGAAGAGTTCAAAAATTCGATAGAAGCTTACTTCATTGACTCATATATTAAAGGAGATACACCGAATCCATGTGTATTATGTAACAGCACCTTTAAATTCAAACACCTTATCGATAAGGCTGACAGTCTGGGTATCAGTTATGTCGCAACAGGCCATTATGCGAATATTAAATTCGACGAACACTCAGGGTGTTTTTGTCTTTATAAATCAAAGAACGAAAGAAAAGACCAGTCATATTTCCTGTACAAGCTCAATCAGCAGCAGTTAAGCAGGATACTATTTCCGATAGCTGACATGAATAAGGAAGAGGTAAGAAAAATTGCTGATAAGATAGGTCTGCCGGTGAAGGACAAAAAGGAAAGCCAGGATATATGCTTTATTAAGGGAATGGATTATACCGATTTTATTAAAGAACATAAGAAGGGTATTTACAAGGAAAGCATATTCACAGATGAACAGGGTAATGTACTGGGCAAGGGAGAAAATCATATTCATTTTACTCCTGGCCAAAGAAGAGGATTAAATAAAGGCTTTAATAAAAGAATGTATGTTATAGGTAAAAATGCCGAAAAAAATGAGGTTGTTTTAGGTAATGAAGAGGATCTTTACTCTAAAGAGCTTATGATAAGTGATATTAATCTGATTTGTCGTAAAAACTTACCTGAACTGATGCATGTAATGGTAAAGATAAGGAATTCCATGCCTGCTGTAAGCGCTATGATTATTACTGTTGAAGATGGAATAAAGGTAATATTCGATGAGCCTGTCAGAGCCGCAGTTAAGGGCCAGTCAGCAGTTTTTTACGAAAATGACAGAGTAGTTGGAGGAGGAATAATATATGACGGTTTATAAAGGGATACTTGATGTTATAGGCAAGACACCATTAGTTGAGCTATGCGCTTTAAAGCAGAAATATTTGCTTATGGCGAATATATTTGCAAAAATAGAGAGTTTCAATCCTGGCGGAAGCGTAAAGGACAGGACGGCATATTCGTTGATTATGGGACTCCAACAGGATGAAAGATACTTAAAAGCAGTCAAGAACAATGAAAAGATAACAATTGTTGAAGCTACAAGCGGTAATACGGGTATAGCTCTAGCTATGATTTGCGCAAGATTAGGATACAGCCTTATTATCTGTATGCCTGCCAATGCAAGCAGGGAAAGAGTGTTGCTTCTTAAAGCATATGGAGCTGAAGTCATTCTTACAGATACAGCTCTTGGAATGAAAGGCGCAATAGACAAATCACTTGAATTTACCGAAGCTTTTTCATTAAGCCAGTTTAAGAATCCATATAATCCTCTGATTCATGAGAAAATAACTGGAAAACAGATACTGGAGGATCTTGAAGGAAGATTAGATATTTTTGTTGCAGGTGTAGGTACAGGTGGTACTATAACCGGATGTGCAAGATATTTCAAAGAACAAAATGCAGAAGTGCATATAGTTGCAGTAGAACCATTTGAATCACAGGTTTTAAAAGGTAGTATACCAGGAAGACATGGAATATCCGGGATAGGAGCAGGATTCATTCCTGATGTGCTCGATATGAGCCTGATAAATGAAATAATTCCTGTGAAAACTGAAGATGCATATATATGGACTAAGAATCTTGCCCGTGATGAAGGTATACTGTGCGGAGTCTCTTCAGGTGCTGCACTTGCCGGTGCAATTGAGATCGCAAAAAAGCATGAAAATAAAGGGAAGAACATTGCTGTTATTCTTCCCGATACTGGTGAGAGATATTTATCAACCCCTTTATTTGAATAATACCTATTATTTTTTAAGGGTGTTCAGTATTAATCTGGCTATTACATATTGTCCGAACATTGTAGGATGAATCTTATCTGACTTAAAGGTAAGCTGATCAAATGAATATTTTCTCATGAGCTTTTCGAATTCTTTTTGAAGATCAATAAAAATAACATCATATTCTTTCACAAGCTGTCTTAAAGCATCTATATACTCGTTTGCTTGCGCTTTCATAGGTTTTGTCATATCCTCTTCAAGATAAAAGGGAGATAATATAATAATCTTTTTTGCAGTGTGTATTAAGCTTTCTATCATTAACCGCATATTCTTTATATAATCATCTTTTGATACTCTTTTTGAAGGGTCTGGACAGTCATAATGTCTCCATACATCGTTTATACCTATCAGTATTGTAAGTATGTCAGGGTTATTATCCAGAACATCTGCCTTCCATCTGTCTATAAGCATCTTGGAAGTATCACCTGAAATCCCTTTGTTTATAACCTCAATATTCATATCAGGATATTCCAGATACAGTTCAGATGCTACTAAATGCGGATATGAGTTACCTAAAAAAGCAGTATTTTCTTCTCTCCTGTTGCAATCGGTTACTGAATCGCCGATCATGAGTATCTTTTGATTTTTTTCTAATAACATAAATCATTTATATGACAGTGTCCAAGCAATGATAATGCCCAAGACAAAATCATAATCTCCTCTCAAATATATTTAGTAAATTATATCACTATGTTGCTGTATTTAAAATATTGAGAAAAGACTGATTGAAAACAGTAACTGTTGCATCCAATTGAGAATCTGATTTTTCGTTAGATATGAAAAAGTTGACAAAAAAAAATATGTGTTATAATAAAAGTAATAAAGCGAGAAATCGATGTTTCTGCATTATGAATGCAAGACGAAAAATAAGCAGTATGGACACAAATACACAGTTCTTAATTTAGATATGCTATGAATGATAAGGAATTACTCAGAAAAGTTCGAGAGAAAGGAGGATTCAATCACCTTAACCGATGATTGGATAAAACAAACAGTATGGAAAAAATGAAAAAAACAGGTATAACCATAGCTATTTTAATAGTGATTGTTATAACAGCATTGTTGTCAGTGTCTTGTGACAGCTCAAAAAAACTGTTGGAGGGTTTTAATACAACGACATTTAACAGTGACATAGCTATAAGAAGAGTGGACGGTCAAGAACCGCTAAATATGCCATACAAATATGCTATGCTTATAATGACAGACAGATCGAGATTTGAAGACGAAATAGTCAGTCTTAATATTTCATCCGTAAGATATACGATTGGTGATGCAGGCTTTAAGATGTCTAACTATGAAGGCGTCTTTGCTAATGCGGACAGTGAGGAAGTTAAGGGAGTTATTAATTCGTTAAAGTATTGTAAAGGTATAACTACGCTAAATGGTATAGTTGCAGATAAAGAAGATAGTAAGATCACATTATATGAAGGCTATACTGAGGATTTGCTTGAAGACTACCTTCAGAATTATGCTATTATTCCCTCTACCTTGAGTAAACATATTAAAGCCGGATTATCTGATGGTAAAAAGGTTATTTACATGCAAAATTCCGAAACAAATACTTTTGATAACTTCAAGATAATAGGGGAATATACAACAGACAATGAATATGATGCTTTATACCTGTCCTTTGCGGCATTTAGCAGGGCAGCAGCAGGAGTAAATTTTGATGTATCAAATCATATTGACCGTATGGAGATTGATGTAGATGAAAATAAAGATCTTACCGATTTTGTATTTTATTTAAATAGTATATTCGCTGACTATAATATGCTTTCACAATATACGAAGAGGATAAACAGGCTTAATGAAACCTATCCATATATGTTTATTAACACTGTGGGTTTAGAGCCGGTATATATTGAGGAAGACACAGACTTTAAAAAGAATGTTATAACCATTTCCAGGATAGACGGGAAAGAAAATTTGGAGATGTCGCATTTATATGGCGATGCATTCGTAAAAGATTACTTCGATTATGCTAAATTCATAACTGACATAGTTATAAGTACGGGTAGAAAAGGAGTAAATCCAGCTGATTACTCTTCGGGAACGAATTATCAGCCTTATGGTTTAAAGCTGATGACTTTAGGGAGGTCGCAAGACAACATTTGGATGGATTATCCGCTACCGCCTTATCATCAGGCTATTACAAGTATTAGTGAAATAAAAAGTGATAAGAAGAACAGTGAGATATATTTTTACAGCAACTACACAAACAAAGATCTTGTTGTACAAAGGGAGGAAGATTACGTAAGTCGTGCTACACAAAGAGGGGGCGCTATGGAGGGATATGCTATAGTGCCTGCACCAATGTTTGAAGCCGTTCGACATTATTTAACAACAGACCAACAAGTTTTAGAGTTATATACAACAGATGAAAACAGCACTAACAGGTTATACGTTGCATTTACGGCAATAGGTTATTACGAGTTACCTGAGGATTCGACTGATCAGTATGATGTAATATATATAACATATGTGGGTAATAATAGTAAGTATGAAAAAGAAGCCTATAAAAACGAATACATTGAGTCTATAACTATAGAGACAAGAAGCGATGCGGACATGGAATCTTTGACAAGATATTTAAGACAGTATTTTGCACCTTCAGATGTTGCGAGCCAATATGCAGGGTCTATAAATGAATTAGGCTTAGAGTATGAGTACTGTTATACAATAAAGGAGAATGTTGATTAGTTTAAAGATGCCACTTGCAGCATGTTGAATCACCAATCATATGTATTGTCTGATTTTTACTTAAAAGCATAAAACATTTATATGATTCCGCTGTTTGCAGAATCATAATCTCCTTCCAAAATTATGAATTAATTATATAACTTACTATTAAATGTGATATATGTATTTGATAACAATCACTAATGATGCTAAAATTAGAAAAAGAAGGAGATCTGCCATGTATACAAAACAAAGCAAGATTAAGACGCTTTTTAATGCACCATTTGGTAAAGATGTAATGGAGTTACTGATGTACATGTCAGGCAAGGATCCGGTATTATTTCGAAATCCTATAGTAGGGAACATAAAACTGAGAAATCTTCCTTCTCTTACTAAAAATCTGATTACCGATGATTTTTTAGACACTCTTATTGATATTCTTAACCGCGAACCTGAGTTGCTTGAATGTAAAGTCTCTGAAGAAAAAAAGCAATGGTGGAAAAACGCAGTATTTTATCAGATATATCCTAGATCATTTAAGGATTCTAATAATGATGGTATTGGCGATCTTAACGGTATAACATCAAAACTTGATTATCTGAAGGATATCGGTATAGATGCTGTCTGGTTATCACCAATATATGATTCACCTAACGATGATAATGGATATGATATACGGGATTATGAGAAAATCATGAAAGAATTCGGCGACATGGATGATTTTGATGTTATGTTGCAGGAAATACATAAAAGAAACATGAAGCTTATCATGGACCTTGTAATTAACCATACTTCAGATGAGCATTTCTGGTTTCAGGAAGCATTAAAAGGTAAGGAATCAAAATATCATGATTACTATATCTTTAAGGAGGGGAAAGGGAACAGGCCTCCTAATAACTGGACTTCTGCGTTTAAAGGATCTGCCTGGAACTATTATCCCAATTTGGATGAATACGCCCTTCATGTCTTTTCGAAGAAACAGATGGATTTAAACTGGGAAAATGAACATATGCGCAAGGATATTTATCAGATGATAAACAGATGGCTGGAAAAGGGAGTGGACGGATTCAGGCTGGATGTGATTAACCTGATTTCCAAGACACCAGGCCTCCCTGATGGTGTGCAATTATTGTCCAATCTTGTCGGGGCTGTCGGTTATGAGCATATGATTTACGGACCCAAGCTGCATGAATATCTTCGTGAAATGCGTAAGATGACCTTTGATAAGTATGATGCTTTCACAGTCGGAGAAGGTGCAGGAATCGGTCTTGAAGCGGCTAAAATGATGACTTGCGAATCCAGAAAGGAACTTGACCAGATATTTAATTTTGACCAGTTAAATAATCCGGGCAAAGGAAGATATGATTCATATAAGTATGATTTAAGAAAGCTTAAACCACTGCTGATTAAATGGCAGACTGAGTTCAAAGATGGTTGTTGGCCGGCTCTTGTTTTTGAAAATCATGATAATCCTAGATTTTTATCAAGGATAACCAAACAGGAATCTTTTCGTGATGTCGTAGCAAAACTTGTCATCACATTGATGCTTACATTAAGAGGGACTCCATATTTTTATCAAGGTCAGGAAATAGGCATGATTGATACCTCATTCAGGGATATATCGGATTTTCGGGATGTTGAAGCAATAAATATGTATAATATGTATTTAGGCGAGGGTATGACGCAACAGGACGCCATCAAGAAAGTCGCACCGGGAACTAGAGACCATGCTAGGATACCTATGCAATGGGAAGATGCTGCATATGGCGGATTCTCTGATGTAAGACCATGGATAGACTGTTCAAATGACTATATGAGATATAATGTGAAAAAACAGATAGAAGATTCGGAATCCATTCTAAATTATATGAAGTCCCTTATCACTTTAAGAAAGGATAACCAAACACTGATTTACGGTGATTTTACGCTTAGTAATAACGATGCAGATACATTCTGTTTTAGAAGAAAAGACAAAGATGCATGTTTCTATATAGAAATAAATTTATTAGATACTAACAAGAAGAGAAGAACAGATGTAATCAGGAAAAGTTATAAGAAAATAATATCTAACTACAAAGACAGCCACGAGCTTCTTAGGCCTTACGAGGCAGCAATATATATGATTGGAGATAAAAAATGAGATTTTCTGAAATGCCGTATAAACGGGTTACTTATGAGGAGATTGAAGCCAAAGCAAAAGAGCTTTTGGATAAAATGGAAAATGCAGAAGATGTTTCTCAAGCGCTTGATGTATTTTACGAGTACAACAGATTTTCCGATAAGATAAATACTGCTGTATCCCTGTCTTACATCAAATTTACATTGAATACAGAAGATGGTTTTTTTGTAGCGGAAAAGGAATATTATGATGAAGTAATGCCAAAAATCCAGGATGTGGATTTAAGATTCAGACTTGCTTTATATAATTCAAAATTCAAAGAACAGCTTAAAATTGAATTAGGTGAATTACTGTTTCTCAATATAGAAATTAACATGAAAGCTTTCAATCCGAAAATAATACCTCATATGCAGGAAGAGAATCGTCTGGTTAATGAATATGACAAACTTCTTGCAAGCGCACAGATTGAGTTTGATAACAGGACAGTAAATCTGTCACAATTAGGTAAGTATAAACAGAATATGGACAGGGCAGTCAGAAAAGCCGCATATGAAGCAGAAGCTGGATTTTACTTGAAGAACAGCGATAAGCTTGACAGTCTTTATGATGAGCTTGTAAAAATAAGGACTAAAATGGCAAGAGAATTGGGTTATGAAAACTTTGTGGAATTGGGATACTACCGTATGATGAGAAACAGTTATACCAAACAGGATGTCCAGAAATTCCGTGAATATGTAAAAAAGTACATAGTACCCATTGCAAGTGACTTGAAAAATGAGCAGAAGAGCAGGATTAATGTTGATAAGTTTATGCTTTACGATGATCCTTTGGAATTTATGTCAGGAAATGCTGTACCAAAGGGAGATCCTGAGCATATATTTGCCCAGGGTAAAAAAATGTATGCAGAGTTAAGTCCTCAAACAGAGGAATTCATGAACTTCATGCTTAATAATGAGTTATTTGATGTCATCAGCCGGAAAGGCAAGGTAGTCGGAGGTTATTCAACTAGCTTACCGGAATTCAAAGCACCTTTCGTCTTTGCTAACTTTAATGGAACATCAGGTGATATAGATGTGCTGACTCATGAAGCAGGCCATGCTTTTGCCTCCTATCTTGCGAAAGATTTTAAAATTGGGGATTACAGATCTCCAACTCTGGAATCATGCGAAATACATTCTATGTCTATGGAATTCTTCACATGGCCATGGATGCAGCTTTTTTTCGAGGAACAGTCTGATAAGTATAAATATGCGCATCTAAGCGGTGCACTTACCTTCATACCATATGGGACAATTGTTGACTATTTCCAGCATATAATATATGAAAAACCAGATCTTACTCCTGATGAAAGAAAAGGGGTATGGAAGAAGCTGCAAGCCGAATATATGCCATATCTGAATACTGAAGGGATGCCTTTCTTTGAGGATGGAAGATATTGGCAGAGGCAGCATCATATATATTCAAGTCCTTTTTACTATATTGATTACTGTCTTGCACAGACTGTCGCATTAGAGTATTGGGCAGAATCCCAGCAGGATTACAAAAAGGCTTGGAATAAATACATATCAATGACTTCAAGAGGAGGAAAGGATACTTTTAAGGGACTTGTCAGTTCTGCTGGATTGGAAAGCCCATTTGAAGAAGGCGCGCTTAAGAAAGTCGCTATGACAGCAAGAGAATGGCTTAAGTAATTTGATAAGGAAAAGCTTATTTAATGCAATTAGTAAAATATTGCAGATATTATTGTTCATATTAAAATGTGAAGTTATAAGTGAAAATAAAAATAACTTGCATATTATTTTTTTAAGTGGTAAAATTGTGAAAATAATAGATTGTGCTGTAATGACGGGATAAAAAGTAAGTGAAGAATGCAGAGATAAAGGACGAGGCTGAAATCCTTTAAAAAAACACCGAAATACCGCTCCCTGAACAGAACCGTAAGATCACGATAAGATCACTTGAGATGGCCATATGGCTAATCAGGGTGGAACCGCGGAAGAACATACTGCCCCTGAATGATATATTCAGGGCAGTTTTTTTTTAAAGATTCGCAAGGTATACAAGGAGGTAATTGGAATGATAAAGATTAAACTGCCAGACGGATCAATTAAGGAATATGAAAAAGCTGTAACAGCTCTGGAAGTCGCTTCTGACATATCAAAAGGATTAGCGAAGTCAGTAGTTGCAGCAAAGATTGATGGAAATGTAAGAAGCCTGACTGATCCTATTAAACAGGATTCTGATCTGCTTTTATTAAAATTTGAGGATGAAGGAGCTGACCATGTGTATCGTCATACTTCAAGCCACATAATGGCCCATGCGGTTACATCATTGTTTCCAGGGACAAAACTTGCAATAGGTCCTTCAATAAATAATGGATTCTATTATGATTTTGATACAGATCACATATTTACAGATGAGGATTTTCCATTAATAGAGAAAAAAATGGAGGAGATAATTAAAGCTGATTATCCAATAGAAAGATTTACTCTGCCTAAAAATGAAGCTTTGGATTTTGTTAAGAACAATCCATACAAGTACGAACTTGTTACTGATTTAGATGAAAATGAAGATATTTCCTTCTACAGGCAGAACGATTTTGTAGACCTTTGTGCCGGGCCTCATCTTCCATCAACAGGAAAAGTGAAGGTAGTAAAGATACTGTCTGTTGCAGGTGCATACTGGCGCGGAGATGAAAAAAACAAGATGTTACAAAGGCTTTATGCGACTTCATTTCCTTCACAGGCAATGCTGGATGAATATATATATAAAATGGAAGAAGCAAAAAAGAGAGATCACAGGAAGCTTGGCAAAGAACTTGATTTATATGATATATTCGAAGAGGGTCCTGGATTCCCATTTTTCTTCCCTAAAGGCATGGAAATAAGAAACCAGCTGATTGACTACTGGAGAAGAGAGCATAAAAGAGCAGGATATGGTGAAATACAAACGCCAATAATACTTAATGAAGAATTATGGCACAGATCAGGTCATTGGGATCATTATAAGAACAATATGTATTTCACAACTATAGATGAAGGGAATTACGCAATAAAACCAATGAACTGTCCAGGAGGAATGCTTGCTTTTAAACGCCGCATGTATTCTTACAGGGATCTTCCATTGAGAACAGCAGAATTAGGCCTGGTTCATCGTCATGAGCTATCAGGCGCATTGCATGGATTAATGAGGGTCAGATGTTTTACACAGGATGATGCGCATATATTCATGACAGAAGATCAGATGAAGCAGGAGATAGTCGGCGTTATCAATCTTATGGAAAAGATATACAGTCTTTTCAATTTTGAATATAAAGTTGAATTATCAACAAAACCTGAAAATTCCATGGGAACAAAGGAACAGTGGGATATAGCTGAAAATGCTTTACAGGAAGCTCTGGAATCCTTAAATATGAAATATGAACTCAATCCAGGCGATGGAGCTTTTTATGGACCAAAAATAGACTTCCATATACAGGATTCTATCGGACGTACATGGCAGTGCGGAACAATCCAGCTGGACTTCCAGATGCCGGAGAGATTTGATCTGACCTATATGGGAGCAGATGGTAATAAACACAGACCAGTAATGCTTCACAGAGCACTGTTCGGATCTATTGAAAGATTTATAGCGATACTGACAGAGCATTATGCAGGAGCATTCCCGGTATGGTTATCACCAGTCCAGGTTAAAATACTTCCTCTTACCGACAGACAAGCAGAATATGCACAGAAAATCAGGGATATTTTGATGGCAAATGATATCCGTGTTGAATGCGATTTCCGTTCTGAAAAAATAGGATATAAGATAAGGGAAGCCCAACTCGAAAAAATACCATATATGATTGTTGTTGGTGATAAGGAGATGGAAAATAACCAGGTGGCTGTGAGAGTAAGAAAAGTCGGAGATATCGGAACAATGTTTTTAGAAGAGTTCCAAAACAGGATAGTTAAAGAGATAAACGAAAAAGTGTAGGTAAAATATGAGCATAATAGACAAATGGAACGAAAAACTGGAATCTAAGGATGCTGCCGAATTCTATAACACATATCTGGAAACAGAGACATCAGCATACAAGGCTATTTTAGGAGAAAAGAATCCGTATCTACAAGGATCTGTGGAAGAATTATCTGGAAGATTTAATATGGAAGACTGGGTATTTGCTGGATTCATTGATGGGATAAATACTTCACTAAAGGAAAAAGCTGATGTTGAAGCTTTGGAATCTGATACGGTACTAGATTGTGAAATTGACTTTCATAAGCTATATTACAATATGCTTAATGCAAAAGCTCAATGGCTGTACACTCTTGATGAATGGGATGGCATAATGTCAAAGGAAGAAAGAGCTGATATAAAGAAACAGTTTACTATTGACCATACTGCAGTCCGTGATAAAGTGGGAAGGAATGACCCTTGTCCTTGTGGCAGTGGTAAAAAATATAAGAAATGTTGCGGCCAGTAGAAGAAAAAAAACAGAAAAACTGGTTCAAACTGGATAATGCTGCTAAGATATATCCAGCAGCAAATACCAAAAGATGGTCAGGTATGTTCAGATTGAGCGTCACACTGAAGGAGAAAGTGGATTCATTTATCCTTCAAGAGGCTCTTGCTACAACAATAAAGAGATTTCCCAGTTTTAATATCAGAATGAGAAGAGGTCTTTTCTGGTACTATTTTGAAACAAATGCAAGAAAAAGACCTACAGTAAGACCTGATATCAATAATCCATGCGCTCCGATAAGCTGGCAGGACAATAATGGTTTTCTGCTAAGGGTTTTTTACTATGATAAAAGGATAGCTATTGATTACTTCCATTCTCTGACTGATGGTACAGGAGCTATGGTATTTCTAAAGACATTAGTTGCCCAGTATTTAAAGCTAAAAGGGTATGAAATACCGGCAAAAGAAGGAATTCTGGATGTTGATGAACAACCGGATATTGAGGAATTTGAGGATTCTTTTGCGAAGTATGCAGATTCCAAACAAAGAGGAAGAGCAAAAGAACCAAAAGCATACCACATGAAAAGCACTAAGCTTAATGACAATGATATCTCGATTATCACTGGAATAACTTCTCTGGAGAAAATAAAACAGCTGGCAAAGAAAAATAATTCTACAATTACTGAATTCCTTTCAGCTTTACTGCTTTATTCTTTTTATAAGCAAAAAGAAAAAGAAGGGCTTTATACAAAACCTACAAGGATTGCAGTGTCTATTCCTGTTAACTTAAGGAACTATTTTAAAAGTAACACAAAAAGGAACTTTTCCCTGTTTTTGAACCCGGGAATCGATACAATACTCGGAGAATACACTTTCGAGGAGATGTTAAGGCAAATTCAGTATTTTATGAAGGCTAATCTGAATAAAAAAACGCTTAATGCAATGATGACACAGAATGTCATAATTGAAAAATATATATTTATTAGGGTGGCTCCTTTGTTTTTAAAGAACTTCTTAATGTCCATCGCTCATTCCACTATTGGGTATAGGCCAATCTCCACTCTTCTTTCCAATGTAGGGAGTGTAACTCTGCCTTGTGAGATGCAGGAACATGTAAACAGATTTGAATTCATTCTGGGAGCCGCAAAGATACGTACCCCCTACCTTGCTGTTGTCAGTTATAATGATACGCTGGTTTTGAATTTTACCAGTAAGATAAAAGAAACAGATATTGAAAGATTCTTTTTTACATATTTAATAAAACAGGGGATTCCAGTTAAAATTGAAAGTAACAGAGAGTAGGTGAAGATATGCCTTATTGTGTAAAATGCGGTGTTGAACTTGATAAAAGCGCAAAGAAGTGTGTTCTGTGCAACACAGAGGTAATGATTGAGCAGCAAGATGAAATTCCTCCATATCCAAAGGAGAAGTCAGAAGTTTCACAGTTGAATACAGGTTACTTCGCAATGCTCCTGTCTGTCATCCTGATCATACCTAATGTAGCTTGCCTTGTAATAAATCTAATATATTCACCAGGAATATACTGGATGTATTATGTATTCGGAGGAAGTCTTGTGTTATGGATGATTTTCATATTTCCCATGACATTGAAAAAGAAAAGGCCATTAATTCATGTTTTCCTGATATTTTTATCAGCTACCCTTTATCTTCTGCTTATAGCGCTGGCATTATCTGGAATGCGCTGGTTTTTAACTATTGCCTTACCTGTATGCATTACTGTTATGTTGCTTCTATTTATAATAATATTTATTGTTAACAGAAAAAAACCGGGTAAACTTAAAACCACTTCGATATCGCTTATTACAGTTATTGTACTGTGTCTTGTTGTTGAAGGTACAGTAGACTATTTTGTAAATGCTACAATACAATTCTCATGGTCTTATATAGTAGCTGCTTCCATAGTTCCTGTGATAATAGCATTAGTTCTTTTATCAGGAAATAAGAAATTACAGAATGAACTAATAAAAAAACTGCATATTTGATTTTATAGTTGATATATGTGAGGATAATTGATTATACTGGTATAGGTATATATACTTAACATTTTTATGTTAAAAGGAGCATATCATTATATTTACGGAGGTAGACATGTATAATGGATTAGGAAGTGATTTATCAAGCCTGACCAAGCTGTCAGATGCAAAATCAAGATCAATAAGCGCAGAGAATTTTAAAGGTGAAAAAGGGAAAGGCGGTATGGCAGTAGAAGGTACCGGGGCTAATGCCGCATCAGATTTAGGCGGATTAGGCTGGAAAGTATCACCGTCAATAGTATTACAGCCAGGAGATCTTGTGGAAATTGCAGACATAGAAGGACCTGGAGCTATTAAGCATATATGGATTACTAGCGGTGGCTCAGGACGTGATACGATAATCAGATTCTACTGGGATGACTGTGAAAATCCATCAGTTGAATGTCCTATAGGTGATTTTTTTGCAAATGCATATCTGCCGATTCATATTCCGATTAATTCGCTGCCGATATGCAATAACAGTGCCAGAGGATTTAACTGTTATTGGGAAATGCCATTTAGAAAGCATTGCAGGGTGACACTTGAAAATATAGGACCCAAGAGGACGTACCATTATTATCAGATTGATTATGCACTTACAGATATTCCGGATGACTGCGCATATTTCTTTGCTCAGTTCAGAAGAGAGAATCCTTTAGCATATAAAAAGGATTATACGATAATAGATAACATTAAAGGTAAAGGCCACTATGTAGGTACCTATATGACATGGGGAGCTAATAATAACGGATGGTGGGGAGAAGGCGAGATTAAATTTTTCATGGATGGAGATGACCGATTCCCAACAATATGCGGAACAGGCACTGAAGATTATTTCTGTGGAGCATACTGCTTCATGGAAAATGACAAGTATCAGGAATACTCTACACCATATACAGGTTTTTATCCTGTAAGATACGAAAAAGAGATACTTGGCCAGCAGAGATTCTCCATGTACAGGTGGCATATAACAGATCCGATTAGATTTGAGGATAACCTCAAAGTTACAATGCAGGCGCTTGGATGGAGAAGCAATGGTAAGTATCTTGCTCTGCAGGACGATGTTTCCTCAGTGGCTTTCTGGTACCAGACTATGCCTTTTAACAAATTTCCTGTTCTACCTGATTATGAATTTTTAGAAATTATTTAATCATGTCAAGAAGCTGCTGTTATTACTCCAAGATAGGTAGGATTATGGTATCTGAAGATGACAAAGGAATATGCGGGATATCACTTTGTACATTAGATGAATGCAGCCATAATTCTCATTCTGCGCTAACAGATGAAGCATACAGACAGTTGGCCGAGTATCTGGATGGCAAACGGAAAGTTTTTGATATTAAACTATCATTGAATGGGACAGAATTTCAGAAACTTGTATGGAAGCATCTTTGCAAGATTCCATATGGAAAGACTAAGAGTTATAGCGAAATCGCTATGCTTATAAGTAATAAGCTGGCTAGCAGGGCTGTAGGGATGGCATGTAACAAGAATCCTGTAATGATATTAGTTCCTTGTCATAGAGTTATTGGTAAAAATGGGTCTTTAACAGGATATGCTTTAGGCATTGATATGAAAAAAAACCTTCTAGATATGGAGAGAAACAATAGATAAGATACTTATTTAGGATATTAACGCAGAAATCCTTGATAATTCAGTTGCTGATGTAGTCCACAAAGGTTGATGTTATTGGTACAGATAGTAAAAACGGAATCAGATGATTCCGTTTTTTGGTGCGGTCATCGGGACTTGAACCCGAATGGTCTCCCATGCGCCCCTCAAACGCACGCGTCTGCCAGTTTCGCCATGACCGCTCACTTAAGAAATTATAACTATCTGATTAATGTTTGTCAACGGGAAAAATGATTTATTTATCGAAGTACTGCTTCTGCATATAATATGCGATACTTGATTAATATTCGAAATATGTATAAAATATATCAATGCAAAAGGAGTAATTTTATGAACAGCAGAAAAAAGACAAATTATGAAGATCAGAAACCTAAAGAATCGAAATTCATGAAGTTTATGGATATACTGAAAATCAGGTTTTGGAGTATTGCTAAATTTAATCTTATATGCTTAGGCATATATACGATCTTTATCGTTTTTTACGCGTTCTTTATTTCACAGATATTCTTTCCTATTGATGTATCAGATTACCAGCAGGGATACTCGAATTTCGGCGAGCTGCTGGCTTTACTGGTTTACAGGATTCCCTATACATTAATTTTCTTTACAGTACCTATTGTCGCATTCGGGCCTGCTGCTTCAGCGATTGCGGTAGTTTTCAGAAGCTATGTAAGGAGGGATGACAGTTTTTCCTCAGATTTTACGGATGGATTTAAAAAATACTTCTGGAAATCACTGGCAGTTACGGGAATATCCACAGTCATAACTATCTGCTTAGGAATCGCTTTCAGGTTTTATCAGTTAAATTTGCAGGCTGGCTTCTGGAAGACGGCTTTGTTACTCATTATAGCAGGATTTTCTGTGTTGTTTGTAATGATGCATATGTACATATACCAGATTCTTGTGGAATATAATTTGTCCATCTGGAAGCTTTACAGATATTCCTATGTTTTCGCAATACTTAGGTTCTTTCCGAACCTGCTTATAGCTGCTGGCATTATCGCTTTGACAATACTTCCGTTTTTGATACATATACTGTTTGGAGCTGTAGTGATGATTGCTGTACTTTTTGGATTGTCTTCGTATATCATTAACTTCTTTACATGGCCTGCACTCGAAAAACATCTTGATCCGATTATGAAGGAACAGAAAATTAATAAAGTAAAATTATACTAATTTACTGAATTTGTTTCTTGATGATGAAGCAAAAAATAAAGCAGGAAATCCTGCTTTTTTTGTATTTATCCTTATACCTAAATCATGTCATCCATGCTGTACATCCCAGCAGGCTTGTCCTTTATGAACAGTGCAGCTCGTAATGCTCCTTGTGCGAAAATATCTTTTGAAAATGCTCCATGGCTTATTGTAATAGTCTCATCCAGACCTGCAAAAATAACATCATGCTGTCCGACAATATTACCGCCTCTTACAGCATGTATACCTATTTCATTCTTATTTCTTTTCTCTCTTTTTGAATGACGGTCATAAATATATTCCATTGAATTATTTAAAGACTTATTTATCTCATCGGCAATTTTAAGAGCAGTACCGCTTGGAGCATCAATTTTCTGATTATGGTGTTTCTCAATAATTTCGATATCAAAATCATTACATAAAAACTCAGCAGCCTGTTTGCACAGCTTAATCATCAGGTTTACCCCAAGGCTCATGTTTGCTGATCGGAAAACAGGCACAGACTTTGCTAGCTCATCTAGAAGGTCATTTCCGGCTCTGTCGAGGCCTGTTGTGGCATATACAAGCGGTTTGTGATTATTCCTGCAGAACTGTGCTGTCTTTATAACTCCTAAAGGATGTGAAAAATCGATTACGATATCAATTGATATAGTTGAAGGTATGTCTTTAATGTCAGTGAAAACAGGGAAGGGAAGATTATCATTTTTTGATATATCCAGTCCGCATGTTATGAAGATACCTTCTTTATCAGAACATATCCTGGATATCGTATTTCCCATTTTCCCATTACAGCCTACAAGCAGAATATTCATTTAATGACTCCTAATTTAAGCAGTTCTTCTTTAAGAAGTATAGCATTTTTCTCTTCCATCTCCACTAAAGGAAGTCTAAGAAGACCTGCATCATAACCTAAAAACTGCATTGCTTTTTTTACAGGTATCGGGCTTGTTTCGATAAAAAGTAATTTGACTAGATTCTTCGTCCTGTAGAAAAGCTCACGGCTTTCTTCAATTTTGTTTTCAAGAAACAGCCTGTTCATTCTTGCTACATGCGCAGGAACTACATTGGACAGTACAGATATTACTCCCATGGCACCTAATGACAGGGCAGGCAGATTAATGCAGTCATCACCACTGTAAACAGTAAAACCATCAGGTGCAGTCTCGATAATATCTGCAATCTGGTTAAGATTACATTCTTTGACACCAATAATGTTACAGCTTTTTGCAAGCTGCACCATAATTTCAGGATCTATATTCATACCTACCCTTGATGGCACATTGTACATTATCAATGGAATAGGTACAGATGAGGATATAACGCGAAAGTGTTCTAATAAACCTCTTTTGGATGTTTTGTTATAGTAAGGAGCAGTTACAAGTACTGCATCAGCACCAGCTCTGTATGCATCTTTTGTAAACAGAACGCTGTGCATGGTATCATTGCATCCGGTACCGGCAATTACAGGCACTCTTTTTTTTGTTCTGGTTACAGCAAAAGATATCGCATCAAATCTTTCCTGTTCGCTCATTGTAGAAGCTTCACCTGTAGTCCCGCAGACTATCAATGCTTCAATACCTGCTTGTATCTGAATATCTAGCTGTAAAGCGAAGTTGTCAAAATCTATTCCTTTTTCGTTAAATGGCGTTATAACTGCAGTTGCAGCACCTTTGAATAACATTCTATTTCTCCCAAATCTTAATTAGTTCCTCAGCTATCTGGACAGCATTCGTTGCTGCACCTTTTCTGACATTGTCAGCAACTACCCACATGTTCAATCCGTTTTCAACAGATTCATCTCTTCTTATACGGCCAACATATGTTGAATCTGTATCAGCTGCTTCTGTGGCTAATGGATATTTTGCGTTTTTAACATCATCAACAACCATGACGCCAGGAGCATTATTTAATATTTCATATACATCTTTCAGATCATACTGTTTTTCGAATTCCAAATTTACTGTTTCACTGTGACTTCTCATAACCGGTACCCTGACACAGGTGCAAGTGATTCTTAAATCGTCTTTATGAAACATTTTTCTTGTTTCGTTAACCATTTTCATTTCTTCTTTTGTGTATCCGTTTTCTAAAAATGTGTCAATGTGCGGAATGCAGTTATTTGCGATTGCGTGAGGGAATTTCTTGGGAGGAAGGCCTCTTAAAGAATCTTCCAATTCATCGCATCCGCTTTTTCCTGCACCAGAGACAGACTGAAATGTAGTAACAATCATTCTCTTAACCTTAAAGGCATCATGTAATGGCTTTACAGCAACCAAAGCCTGTATTGTAGAGCAGTTCGGATTAGCGATAATTCCATTATGTTTTTCTATATCTTCCTTATTAACCTCTGGAACAACCAAAGGTACTGATGGGTCCATTCTCCAGGCGCTGCTGTTGTCTATTACTACAGTACCATGCTGCTTTGCAATAGGAGCATATATTTTACTTAAATCACCGCCTGCTGAGAATAAAGCGATATCGATCTTCCTGTCAAATGAATGCTCATTGAGTTCCTCAACAAAATATTCTTTATCCAAAAATGTAATTGAACTGCCTGCTGATCTTGCTGAAGCAAAAAAGTAGATACTGCCTATCGGAAGATTTCTTTCTTCGAGAACCTTTATAAAGGTTCTTCCAACCATTCCTGTAGCTCCTACTATTGCGAAGTCGTACTTTTTCATTATTTTCACCAACCTGTTGTTATATTATATCAAAAAAAGGCTGCATGTGCGAGCCTTTACTTAAACCTTCTAAGTGACAGCTCTCCACCGCTTGTTACGGTGACAGTTGGTCCGCTATTTGCAAATCAACCAGATAAACGCATACAAGGCTACGTCTTCTTCGGCGGTTATCCCTTTTTCCATCCTTCATCCCGCCTTGTACAGTCGAAATGGATACTTATGACTTCCGCGCCTCTATCAATATTAGTGGAAGTATAACAAGCATCTATGATAATGTAAAGCAATTTCTTGTTTAATAACAAAAAATTTTATACTTTAACGATAAATAATAAAATTACTTAAATCCATATGATATAATTCTGTTATAAACGGAGGGCAAAATGGGTTTTGAAATAATTTTATCAGTTGTAATAATTGTTATTAGTATATTCTTTATTTTATCATTTTTAGCGGGTTTGTTCATGTTTAATGTGACAATGATTCCTAAATCAGCTAAGAATGTCTTTAGAAAAAAAGATAAGAGTATGAGTGATAAAATGAAAGAATATCATGAGTTATCAAAAAAGTGGGTAGATGAAAATACTGATTCAGTCTGGAATCTTTCTACATTTGATAACCTCAACCTCAAAGCAAGATTCATTAAAAGCGATTCAAAACATAAATGGGTAATACTGGTGCATGGATACACATCAGTAGGATGGCATATGGTTGAATTTGCTAAAGCATACTCCAAGATGGGATTTAATATATTGATACCGGATTTAAGGGGACATGGTGAAAGTGAAGGACTTTATGCCACTATGGGTTATTATGACAGCGTTGATGTGATTGAATGGATATATGAGATTATTAAAGCAGATCCAGAAGCAAAAATAGTTTTACATGGCATATCTATGGGAGCTGCTACTGTTCTGCTTGCAACAGGAGAGGATATGAACGACCATGTAATATGTGCAATAGAGGACTGCGGCTACACATCAGCATGGGATGTCTTCCGTCATAATATGAAAAGAATGTTCAATCTGCCAGCTTTTCCTATACTTTACACCGCTAACATTATTTCGTCAGCAAGGATGAAGATGGATTTCAAGGAATCAAGCCCTTTAAATGCAGTTAAAAGATCTAAAACACCGACTTTATTTATACATGGTGATGCGGATGAGCTTGTCCCTTTTAATATGCTGGATCAGCTTTACAGCAATGCATCCTGTGAGAAAGACAAACTTGTCATACATAATGCGGCACACGGCGAGTCTTCAGCAAAAGAACCGGACACTTATTATGAAAAAGTGTCCGGGTTTATAGCTAAATATTTGATTTGAGCAGGAATTGTAAATTGCTCTTTAAAATGGGTTCTCCGTTGAGTATAACATGCCTGCAGGCCTGTTGAAACTGATATCATCTACATTGAGCATACGCATAGTATCAAACAATATTGAGCTTACATCATCAAAAGAAACGCCTGCATGGTGAGGGAATTGCTTTTCTATTAATACATGGCGATAGAAACGAGCCATTTCAGGTATAGCTATTACTCCTATGCTTCCAAAGGAATTCGGATCCACATCAAGTATTTCACCTCTTGCAATATAGCTTCTTAACTTTGCATCTGCAGTAGACTGCAATCTGAACAAGGTCATGTTTCCTGGCTTCAAAACTCCGTCAAGAGTACCTCTGCTGACATCAGGCTCTTTATCAGGTTCTATCAAACGTTTCATAATTTTCTGATAGTCTAAAGTGCCGCACCCAGCATTTAAATTACATGATGAGGTGTTTCCGCAATGAAATCCCATGAATATATCCTCGTTTGTGTATGGATATTTTGATCTAACATGCTTTTCATACATTGCTCTTGGTACAGTATTATTTATATCAAGAAGAGTAGGTATGGATTCTGAAGCAAGATAAAGTATATATTCTGATAATGCTCCGTAAATGTCTGTCTCACATGCAACAGGATAACCCATAGCTGCCATTCTGGAATTAACATAACAAGGGACAAATTTGAACATTGTCTGAAAAGCAGGCCAGCACTTATCTGCAAAAGCAGCATATTCTGATGCTTCAAGATTATTGTCTTTCCAATCAAGAAGCGTTAACTCGAATTGGGCAAGTCTTTGCATTACTGTAGGATGATTGTTACGGCCGCATAGCTCTTTATTCATGCTTTCAATAACAGATGGTATACGTTTGTCATTTTCATGCTTCACATATGCTTCATATAGATCCAGTTCCGAGTTTTCTTGGATTTCAACTCCAAGATCAAACAAAGGTTTTATCGGGGCATTGCATGCCAGAAAATTATATGGCCTTGGACCAAATGAGAATATTTTCAGGTTTCTGATACCTATCAGTATTCGTGCGATAGTTTCAAATCTTACAATCATAAGAGCGACTTCTTCAGGATACCCAACTGGATATGCAGGGATATATGCTTTTACATTCCTCAGTCCGAGATTGTATGATGCATTAAGCATACCGCAGAAAGCATCCCCTCTGTTATCATTTAGCGAATCTGTATCATTTTCTTCTGCTGCCGCACAAAACATAACCGGTGCTCCGAATTTCTGTGCAAGCATCGTTTCTGGCCCTTCGGGACCGAAATTTCCTAAATAAATTACAAGAGCGTCAATTCCATTCTTTTTGATGTCATCAAGAGCTTTCGATGCATCTTTCTCGTTTTCAACCATAACTGGGCATTCATATATATCCTTATGCAATTTTCTGTATTCTTCAACAACCTTTATTCTTCTGCTTTTTGATAAAGGAGCAGGAAAACAGTCACGGCTTACTGCCACAATACCAAGTTTAACATTCGGCGCGTTATTCATATTTACCTCCAAAATTTCTATTACATAAGTAATTCTATATAAAAAAACCGAATAAGGCAATGAAATTATATATGTATTTATTTACTTGTGCTATAATCTTGGCTATAACGTATTTTATAGTAGGAGGGAACATGGAACCTTCAGTTCAAAAGATGCATGACTTCTATAATTTTAAAAAAGATGCCCCTATTTACCAAAGAGAATTCGGCTGGTATGTAATGGATAAATGGAAAGCACAGGGCTTTGTTAATGATAAAACAGACCTTGATGCATTATTCGGATTTGATAATGCTGCAAAGCATTATTTAGGACAGTGCGGATGGTGTGAAGCACCATTGCTTCCTTTATTTGATAAAAAAGTTTTACAGGTTACTGATGAATATGAAATAGAGCAGGATAATGCTGGAAGGAAAGTTCTGTACTTCAAAGGCAAAAGAAATGGGTTTATGCCATCATATCTTGACCATCCCGTAAAGGACATGAAGACTTTGGAAGAAAATATCCTATGGAGGATGAATCCTGATGATCCAAAAAGATATAAAGATCTGGAATCAAGAATGCGTAAGGCTTTTGATTTGCAAGAACGAAATTTTATTATATGTGCCAATATTGCTGGCGGATATATGTATTTAAGATCACTTATTGGACCTGAAGATCTGCTATATAAATTCTATGATGATCCGCAACTGATTCATAAATGCATGGAAATATGGTTTTCAGTCATGGATAAAATGTGTGAAACGCATCAGAAATACATTACTGTCGATGAAGTCTGGTTCGGAGAGGATATTTGCTATAATCATGGTTCATTAATATCACCTGATATGATTAAAGAATTCCTGTTTCCGTATTATCAGCAGCTTATTGCAAATATAAGGAAGAGACAGCTGGATAAGGGCAGAAAACTTCATTTCCAACTTGATACAGATGGTTATTCCATAGCAGTTATAGATTTGTATAGATCAATAGGAATGGATTATATGTCTCCATTTGAAGTCGCATCCGGATGCGATGTAGTAGAGGTAAGAAAGAAATACCCTGATCTTTTAATTTCGGGCGGTATTGATAAAAGGATATTGGCTGCTGGGAAAGATGCAATTGATAAGGAAATAGAAAGAATAATGCCTTTTATGAAAAAACAGGGCGGATATCTTCCGACTTGCGACCACGGGGTACCGGAAGAAGTGGAATTTACTGACTATCTGCATTATCGTAAGAGGATGCTGGAGTATTAATAGATTAATAATTTCACAAAATATTGTAATAAATAAATTTGTTTTATATAATTAGTAAAATTAAACGGAGGGTTATAATTGGAAGGAATACTGGATATCTTTGCAAGTAATGTGTATAACGATAAAGTAATGAAGGATGAGCTTCCCGCTTATGTATATGAATCGCTTAAAAAAACGATAGAGCAGGGAGGTCCTTTAGAAGACGGCATAGCTGATACTGTAGCTTCAAGCATGAAAGACTGGGCTATACGTAAAGGCGCGACTCATTATACCCATTGGTTCCAGCCTATGACAGGTATTACAGCAGAAAAGCATGATTCATTCCTTATGATCCGTAATAATGTTCCTGTTATGGAGCTTCGTGGCAAAGAACTGATTAAGGGAGAACCTGATGCTTCCAGTTTCCCATCAGGAGGGTTAAGAGCAACTTTTGAAGCAAGAGGATATACTACCTGGGATGCGACATCTTACGCATTCATAAAGGATAAGACTCTATGCATCCCTACTGCATTCTGTTCTTACTGTGGTGAGCCTTTAGATAACAAGACTCCTCTTTTGCGTTCAATGGATGCGCTTAATAAGCAGGCTTTAAGAATTGTCAGATTATTTGGTAACACGACTGCTTCTAGAGTAACACCTGTTGCAGGATGTGAACAGGAATATTTCCTTATAGATAAGAAACAATATGATAAAAGGAAAGACCTGCTCATATGCGGCCGAACTTTATTTGGAGCAAAGTCACCAAAAGGACAGGAACTGAATGACCATTATTTCGGAAATATCCGTGAGAGAGTACAGAATTTCATGAGAGAGCTCGATGTAGAGCTCTGGAAACTTGGCATAACCGCAAAGACAGAACATAATGAAGCAGCTCCTGCCCAGCATGAGATTGCTCCAATTTATACAACTGTAAATATAGCTGCAGACCATAATCAGCTTATTATGGAGATGCTCAAGAAAGTTGCTGAACATCATGGGCTTGCCTGTCTTCTTCATGAGAAGCCTTTTGAGAACATTAATGGGTCGGGCAAACACAATAACTGGTCAATTGCGACGAATGAAGGTGATATGCTATTAAAACCTGGTAAAAATCCTTCCCAGAACAAAAGGTTTTTATTAATTCTGGCAGCTGTGTTAAGAGCTGTGGATGAATATGCCGGATTGTTAAGGCAGAGTATTGCAACTGCAGGAAATGACCACAGGTTAGGATCACATGAAGCACCTCCAGGAATAATATCTGTATATCTCGGTGCAGAGCTTACGGAGATACTTGAGGATATGCTTAATGGCAGAGCAGCACATGACAGAACAAGGGAAAAATTTCACATGAGTGAAACGTTACCAGTACTTTTTAAAGATACATGCGACAGAAACAGAACCTCTCCTTTTGCATTTACTGGGAATAAATTTGAGTTTCGTATGCCGGGTTCGTCGTGTTCAGTATCTGATGCTAACACAGTAATAAATACAATTGTTGCAGATTCTTTTAAATATTTTGCTGATATTTTAGAAAAAGCTGATGATTTTGACACATTAGTAGATGAACTCATTAAAGATACTGTTATTAAGCATCGAAGAATAATCTTCAATGGGAACAATTATTCCAATGAATGGGTAGAAGAGGCTAAGAAAAGAGGATTACCTATCCTTAATTCCACGCCAGAAGCTGTCGACTGCCTTATAGATAAGAAAAATGTACAACTTTTCGAGAGATTTGGAATTTTTTCGAAGACCGATCTTGTTTCCAGGCATGAAATCAAGCTGGAAAATTACTGTAAGATAATATCTATTGAATCAAGGACGATGATAGAAATAGCAAAAAGGGAAATACTTCCTGCTGCTATGGATTATGCAAGGAATGTATACAGTACAGTATTGATGAAGAAAGATTTAGGTTTGGATATATCAAGTGACAAAATACTTGCTTCACATATTTCTGATAACATAACCAATCTATCAAATTGCATTTCAAAACTTGAAAATCTCACAGAAAAGTCAAATGATGCATATGACTTTAAAACAAAGGTTGTTCCTGCAATGAAAGAATTAAGATATTTTGCTGATACGCTTGAGTGCGTCGTATCAAAGAATTACTGGCCAATGCCTACATATTCTGACATGCTGTATAGCGTATAAATTCGAGTTATTGGTATACCGGAATAATATAATAACAGTGTGAATTAATTTTAAAGAAGAATAACTTCAGCATTTTTGCATGCTTCTATAGTATCCTGATCCCATATTGAGACCTGTACCTCACCTATATGTGCTTTTTTAAGAAGCAGCATACATAAGCGGGACTGTCCTATACCACCACCAATTGATAATGGAAGCTCATTATTTAAAAGCATTTTATGGAACATGAGTGTACTTCTGCTCTCGCAGTTAGATAATTTAAGTTGTTTAGCCAGAGATTCACTGTCAACCCTTATACCCATGGAAGAAATTTCTAGTGCGGAATCCAGTATCTCATTGTACATAAGAATATCTCCATTAAGCTCCCAGTCATCATAGTCAGGCGCTCTGCCGTCATGTTTTTGTCCGGACCTTAAAGTTTTTCCTATCTGCATTATAAATGCTGTCTTATTCTCCTTTACGAATCTATCTTCTCTTTGTTTTGAAGTAAGCCCAGGGTACATATCCTCAAGTTCCTGAGAAGTAATAAATGTAACATCACGTGTAATTGATGTATCAAGTGAGGGAAATATATCCTGCATCATATCAAAAGTATCACATATCGCACATACTATATCACTGACTACCTGCTTTAAGAAAGCAGGTGTACGTTCTTGCTTTGTTATCACTCTTTCCCAGTCCCATTGGTCAACATATATTGAGTGGATGTTATCCATATCTTCATCACGTCTTATCGCGTTCATATCAGTATATAGACCTTCACCAGCTGGAAATCCGTATTTGTGAAGTGCAAGTCTTTTCCATTTAGCTAATGAGTGTACTATTTCTGCTTCAATTTGGCCTTCTTTTGTGGCAAATGAAACCGGCCTTTCTGTACCATTGAGATTATCATTAAGTCCTGATTTTGAATCAACAAACAAAGGAGCTGAAACTCTTTTCAGATTAAGGGCTCTGCAAAGGTTTTCCTCAAATATTCTTTTTAATGTACCGATTGCCATCTGTGTCTCATATAAATTTAATTTTGAATGATATCCTTGTGGTATATATGTGAAACTCATCTTTTTACCGCCTTGAAAATTTCTTTCAAGTCTACCACATAGCTTTATTAGTGTCAATTATGACAATTTTATCATGTTTGCATAGCAAAATTTATTATGATAAAATATCTATAATATTCGGAGGATGATATGGCACAAAAGAAAAGAACATCTGTTACCCATCAAGCAACAGAAAAATCAAAGAACCAGCCTCAAAGCAGTGTCTTAGCAAAAGAAATATTAGGCATTGTAATAATTGCTTTAGGGCTTTTAGCTTTCATATGCATATTCTTTACAAGCAATTCAGGTACATTTGGAAAACCATTTAAACAGATATCTTCGGGTTTATTCGGATGGGCACATTACCTGATACCTTTAGCAATATTGCTTTTTGGCTGCTATATAGCTCTTGCAGGCAGAGTAAAGCAGCTTAGCAGAAAAACTATGTATCTTATACTGTTAATACTTCTGATACCGTGTTTTTTTCAAATAGCCTATTTATCAAAGAACATGTCGCAGATATCCAGTGGTATAAATGTATGGCAGTTTATAAGTCATATGTATTCCATAGGTATTTCGGAAATTAATAACGGAGGAGTGTTCGGAGGAATTTTAATGACGCCTTTCGTTATTTTTTTTGGTGTGACAGGAGGATACATAATTACGATTACTGCGACAGTAGTATTAGTCATATATATTACAAATAAAAGTTTTCTGGATTTCCTGATAAAGATTAAGAATATGTTTGTCGCTTTTATCAAATGGATGAAGGATGCTTTTAAACCCATTGAGGATGGACAAGAGGAACCAGTATCAAAAGAATTGAAAAAACAGCCATATATACAGAGTAAAATTGATGATATAACTATTGAACCTGTTAAAGAAACAATAAGCAAAGAACCAGTCAACATCATTATTAATAAATCAAGACCTATTCAGGAAGAACCAAAAAAGCCTGTATCAAGATATACAGGTCCGATAATAATTAAAAAAGAGGAACCATTGAAGAGCGCTGCCCCTGCCATAACGGAAAAACCCCAAGAAAAGGGTGAGTATGTATTTCCTCCGTTATCTCTTCTGGATTCATATGTAGATAGTGGTAATTCAGATAATTATGAACAAATAGCAAGAAAACTGGAAAATACTTTGCTTAGTTTCGGTGTTGAAGTATCAGTAACTAATATCATGTGTGGACCAACTGTAACTAGATATGAGCTTCAGCCAAAATCAGGCGTGAAAGTCAGCAGGATAGTGGCTTTAGCTGATGATATTTCTTTAAATCTTGCTTCACGTGATGTGAGAATAGAAGCTCCTGTCCCTGGAAAATCCGTTGTTGGTATTGAAGTACCAAATACTAAAAAGAGTGTGGTTTCCTTAAAGGAGGTTATTGCTTCTAAGGAGTTTCAAGGTTCAAAAAGCATTCTTACTATTGCAATTGGTAAAGATATTGCTGGCAACTGTACAATTGCAGATGTCAGGAGAATGCCTCATATGCTTATAGCAGGCGCCACCGGTTCAGGAAAGAGCGTATGTATAAACTGTATTATTACAAGTATTTTATATAAAGCGACTCCTGACGATGTAAGATTCATAATGATAGACCCTAAGAAAGTTGAGTTAATAAATTATAACGGTATACCACATCTGTTAATTCCTGTAATCACAAATCTGAAAAAAGCAGCTGGAGCTTTAAACTGGGCTGTAGAGGAAATGACTAACAGATATGATATGTTTAATAAAAGGGGAGTCCGTGATATTAACTCATATAATGATTCTGTAAAGAATGATCCTGAGCTTAAAAAAATGCCTAATATTGTAATATTGATTGATGAATTAGCTGACTTAATGATGACAAATCCAGGTGAAGTGGAAGAGTCTATATGCAGACTAGCCCAACTTGCCAGAGCCGCAGGAATTCACCTTATAATTGCAACGCAAAGGCCTTCTGTAAATGTCATTACGGGAGTAATAAAAGCAAACATACCTTCCAGGCTTTCATTCGCTGTAGTAAGCCAGGTAGATTCCAGAACCATACTTGATATGGGTGGTGCAGAAAAGCTTTTAGGGAATGGAGATATGCTTTTCCATCCTATGGGTTTATCAAAACCTGTTAGGATGCAGGGTGCTTATATATCAGACTCTGAGATTAATAAAGTTGTGGAATTTATAAAACAAAGATCAAATTCCTCTTATGATGAAGATGTTGTCGATAATATTGAAAAGTCTGACAAAAAGGCTTCAGACAACGATGTGGAAAATGAAATTGATGAACTGCTGCCCGCAGCAATAGACCTTGTTGTAGAGATAGGTCAGGCATCGGTTTCATATCTTCAAAGGAAATTAAAACTTGGATATGGTAGAGCTGCAAGAATTGTTGACCAGATGGAACTTAGAGGTATTGTCGGTCCTTTTGAGGGTTCTAAACCAAGAGCTGTTTTAATATCAAGGGAGGAATGGGCTGAGATGCAGATGAATAATCCTGATTTGGACGTCAATAACAGCAGATGAGTTTTTTACCTATAAATAAAAATGACATGGAGCAAAGAGGTTGGGAGTATATTGATATACTCTTTGTCAGTCCTGAAGCATATATAGATCACCCTTCTTTCGGTCAATCAATAATTACCCGGTTACTGGAAGATAAAGGATACAGGGTAGGAGTACTGTCAGAACCTGATATTTCATCATGTGAGGATTTTAAGAGATTTGGTGAACCAAGACTTGCCATCCTCATATCTGGAGGGGTAATTGACAGTATGGTTAATAATTACACAGCAAACAGGAATAGAAGAAAAAAGGACTGTTATGCTTCATATGGAAAAACCAGACCTGATAGAGCTCTTATAGTATACAGCCAGAGAGCTAAAGAAGCATATAAAGAAGTTCCCATTATTATCGGTGGTGCAGAAGCGACTATGAGACGGTTCGCACATTATGATTATTGGCAGAATATAGTAAGACGATCCGTGTTATTTGATGCTAAAGCAGATATTCTGGTATATGGGATGGGAGAAAATGCAATTATAGAAATAATTGCATTACTTGATAAGTCTGTACCTATTGAAAGTATAACGAATGTGAAAGGGACTGCATATATATCAAAATTGTTACCAAAACCCAATAAAAGGTTTCAAGACATAGAATTACCTTCTTTTGAACTGGTTTCACAGTATAAAAATGAATATGCGAAAGCTTTTAAAATTCAGTATGAAGAACAGGATCCTGTATGGGGAGCAAGGATCTTACAAAAACATAATGACAGATATCTGGTATGTAATCCAATGTCTGATCCTCTCTCAACAGAAATGATGGACTATATATACTCTTTGCCATATGAAAGGACATATCATCCGCAATATGAAAAGACAGGGGGCATTGATGCCATCAAGGAAGTTAAATTCTCTGTTACAAGCCACAGAGGGTGTTATGGAAACTGTTCTTTCTGCTCAATAGTATTAAGCCAAGGAAGGATTATTCAAAAAAGAAGCCGTGAAAGCATACTTAATGAAATAACCGGATTAACAGAAGATAAGGATTTCTGCGGATATATTCATGATTTATCCGGACCAACTGCAAATTTTACTAATCCATCATGTAAAAAACAACTTAAACAAGGGATGTGCAGAAATAAGCAATGTCTTTTCCCTGAACCCTGTGAGAATCTGGAGGTAAGTCACAAAGACCTTCTTGATACACTATTTGAAGCTAGAAAGATACCAAAGGTCAAAAAAGTATTTATCCGTTCAGGTTTACGTTATGATTATATGATGCTGGATAAAGACAAATCAGTTATTGATAAGATTTGCATGCATAATATCAGCGGTCAGCTAAAGACTGCGCCTGAACATGTTTCTGATAAAGTGCTTAATCTTATGGGAAAACCTTCCTTTTCAATTTACTGTACCTTTAAAGAGAGATTTGAAAATGCTAATAAGAAGATTGGATTAAAACAGTATATTCTGCCATATTTTATATCTGGACATCCAGGATCTACAATAAATGAAACTATCAAGCTTACAGAGTATCTGATTGAATCCAAATTTGTTCCCGAACAGATACAGGATTTTTATCCTACTCCAGGCAGTTTGTCCACATGCATGTATTATACAGGATACAATCCGATTACAATGGAAAAAGTGTATGTGCCAAATGCAAGGGACAGAAGAGTAGAACGAGCTCTTTTACAATTTAACAATCCTATAAATAACAGGATCGCACATGAAACTCTTGTTAAGCATGGCAGGAAGGATCTTGCAGATAGGATAATTTCTAGAAAGAGGACTAAAAACAGTTGAGAACATATACAATCATAACATTAGGATGCAAAGTAAACCAATATGAATCATCTGTCATTTCAACGAATCTTGAAGCAATAGGATTTGAATACAGGAAATTCCCAGATATTTGCGATATTTATGTTGTAAATACATGTACTGTAACGAGTATGAGTGATAAAAAATCACGACAGATGATTCACAAAGCCAGAATTATTAATCCTGACTGTATCATTATTGCTACAGGATGCTTGGCTCAGCAGGATCCGCAAATTATGATTAAGAATGGAGCCGATATTGTACTTGGAAATAATGAAAAAAGCTACATTGAGGAAATGCTAGTAAGTGTTCTGAAAGAAAAAAGACCAAAGCTAATTGCTGTTTCGGACATTTCACAGAAAATAGAATACAAAAATAGCCGCTTCCCTGATAAATGGGAACGAACAAGAGGTTATCTGAAGATACAAGATGGATGTGACAATTTCTGTTCTTACTGTATTATTCCATATGTAAGGGGAAGAGTCAGAAGCAGAGATATTGAAGATATAAAAAAAGAAGCCGAACATATGGCATCAAAAGGTATCAAGGAAGTTGTTCTTACAGGCATACATCTAGATTCATATGGTAAGGATAAAGAAGATCTGAGCATTATTAATGTCATTGCGGAATTAAACGAAATAAATGGTATAAGAAGAATAAGACTAGGTTCTTTAGAGCCAAAGATAATCACGGATCATTTTGTTACTGAGATTAAAAAATATTCAAAATTATGTCCGCACTTTCATATGTCATTACAGTCCGGGTCAGATAAAGTGTTACTAGATATGAATAGAAGGTATGACTCGAAAATATTCATAGATGCAATTGTTAAGTTAAGAAATAGTATACCTGATGTTGAAATTACCACAGATATAATAGTAGGATATCCAACTGAAACGGAAGAGGATTTTCAGAAGAGCATGGAAATAGTAAGAAAGGCTCAGTTCATTAAGACTCATGTCTTTAAATTTTCAAAACGAAAAGGTACAAAAGCAGAAAAACTTCAGTCACTTAACAGCTCAGTGCTCAATGAAAGAAGCAGAAGATTAATTTCTTATGCTACAGAAGTATCTCATAACAAGCTTGCTGGTTATTTAGGAAAAAATCTTCAGATTCTGATTGAAGAGAAACAGAATAATACTGTTATCGGACATACAACAAATTATATTAAAGTTTCAGCACTAGTTAGTAATAATGTTGAAAAGGATTATATTAATACATTCTGCAATGTAACGATATCTGGATTAACGGATGATGGGCTGAAGGGCATTATAACATCTGAAAAACCTGTCCTATAAATTGGCCAACAAAAAATCAATCCATCCAAATTGCATATTATTCTTGAAATATATCTTGTTTTGAAGTAAACTACTTACATAACTGGTAAAGGAGAAATGCAAAGTGGATAAAGGATCAACAATAAATCTTGACTTTCTAAAGAGTCATCAGAGCGAAACAAGAGAAATCCTTACCCTTGTTTTTAGTGCTATGACTGAAAAAGGGTACGATCCCGTAAACCAGCTTGTTGCATATCTGATGTCAGGGGATCCAACCTATATAACAAGCCATAACGGCGCTAGAAATGCTATTAGAAAGTTGGAAAGGGATGAAATAATGACTGAGCTTATCCAGTACTATTTCACATCAAAATAACTGAATGATAATTATTGCAATAGATTATGGTGAGAAGAGGATAGGGGTTGCCAAAAGCGACCCTTTAGGTTTGTTGGCGCAGGGAGTAACAACTATAGAATGGAATAAAGATATTAACAAACCTCTTGACATCATTGAAAAGATAGTGACAGAATATGGTGCAGCCAGCATAGTAATAGGTCTTCCTCTTAATATGGATGACTCAGAAGGTGAAAAAGCATTAAAAGTCCGAAATTTTGCATCTATGTTAGAGGAAAGATGTAAAAAGCCGATTATATTATATGACGAAAGGCTTTCTACTGTTGAAGCGCATGATATAATACATATGCAGGGGAAGAAGACAGGAAAAGATAAAAAGAGAATAGATATGGTAGCTGCCTGTGTAATACTGCAATCATATCTTGATAATATGGATAACAAGAAAAAAGATAAAGGAGAACACAGTAATGGAAGATGAAAGAGACGATATAATAGTGATGGAAGATGAGCAGGGAAATCCTGTAGAGATGGTTGTTCTTGAAATGCTTGAATATAAAGAGAAAACTTACGTTCTAATGCAGACAGTTGATGAATCTGATGAAGATTCCTATATATTTGAATATGAAGAAGAAAATGAAGAGGATGCAATACTAACTCCAGTTGAGGATGAACAGCTGTTAGATGAACTTTTCGATCTTTTTGTCAAAAAAATGGATTCAGACATGGATGAAGAAGAGGAATAGTAAGTGATGTTTGATCTCATAAATGTTGAAAAACCCGCTAGATATACAGGAGGGGAATTTAACGAGATAGTAAAAAACCATGCTGAAATGCTTTCAAGTTATGCATTCTGCTTTCCGGATACTTATGAAGTCGGAATGAGTCATTTAGGAATGCGTATAATGTATTACGTTATAAATAAAAGGGAAAGTACTGTTTGCGAAAGGGTATTTGCTCCATGGATTGATATGGAAAAGCTTATGCGTGCAAATAATATTCCGCTTTTTTCACTGGAAACTAAAAAACCTTTAGGCGAATTTGATATAGTTGGTTTCACTTTACAGTATGAAATGAGTTATACCAATATATTGAACATGCTGGATTTATCCAATATACCAATAAGACGTATTATGAGAACTGAGAAACACCCAATAATAATGGCAGGAGGCCCATGTGCAGTAAATTCTGTCACTTTAAACGAAGTTGTTGATATGTTTATTATCGGGGAAGCAGAGGAAGTTATTAATGAAGTACTGGATCTTTATGAAGATATAAAAAAAGAGGGATTGTCAAAGGATTATTTCTTAAGAAAAGCTACACAAATCGAAGGGGTCTATGTGCCAAAATACCATGATCTCAAAAAAAAGGTAAGGAAAAGAATAATAAAGGATCTAAATAATGTTTCATTTCCTACCAACCCTATAGTCCCATATTTGAATATTGTTCATGACAGGGCTTCTTTGGAACTTTTTAGAGGATGTATCAGAGGCTGCAGGTTTTGTCAAGCAGGTTTTATATACAGGCCTGTAAGGGAGAAAAAAGCATCTACACTGATTGCTCAGACAGAGAAAATACTATGTGAGACCGGATATGATGAAATCGGAATGGTTTCCTTAAGTACATCAGACTTTTCTGATTTGAAAACTTTGTGTGATGGTATGCTTGAACACACTGAAAAAAGAATGGTGAATTTATCAGTTCCATCAATGAGAATAGATAATTTCTCTATTGATTTGATGAAAAAGATACAGAAAGTGCGAAAATCAGGACTGACTTTCGCACCTGAAGCAGGAAGCCAGAGATTGAGGGATGTAATTAACAAGAATATTACAGAAGAAGAAATACTAAATTCCGCAAGAATTGCAAAAGAAGGCGGATATGACAGTATTAAATTATATTTCATGTTAGGATTACCAACCGAAACTGATGAGGATGTAATAGCAATAGCAGACCTGGCTAAGAAGATACTTGATGTATTTGGAAGAAAAAGCAGAATTAATATTACAGTATCGACTTCCTTCTTTATACCAAAACCTTTTACACCTTTTCAATGGTGTAGTCAGATTTCGAAAGAAGAAATGATTAGAAGGCAGAAACTACTTAAAAGTCACATGCAGGATAAGAAAATAAAGTATAACTGGCATGAGTTTGATACTTCAATTGTGGAATCAGCAATATCCAGAGGAGATAAAACAATTGGCGAAGTTATTATAAAAGCATGGGAAAAAGGATGCAAATTTGACTCATGGAATGAATTTTTTAATATGGAAAAATGGGTAGAAGCTTTTAATGATTGCTCTTTAGATATATATGAATGCGCATCAAGACAGATACCCATAGATAATGAGCTTCCATGGGATTTCATTGATGTAGGTATCACAAAAAGTTTTTTGAAAAGTGAATATGATAAGGCCTTCAAGGAAAAAACAACAGAGAACTGCAGAGCAAAATGCAGCACATGCGGAATTGCAAAGTATAAATGCGGAGTGTGTCTTGAAAACAATCAGATTTAAATTCAGAAAAACCGAAAAGGTCAAGTTTATTTCTCATATCGAGATGATGAATGCTTTTATGCGTGCTCTTAGAAGAGCTGAATTGAATGTAGTGTATACGCAGGGTTTTAATCCCGGTATGAGACTGGTTTTCGCTTTACCTTTACCAGTAGGTGTATCATCTGATAGCGAATATGTTGATATATGGTTTAATATTGAATATGAATGCCAGTATGCAGCAGACATGCTCTCAAAAGCTCTGCCGGATGGGTTCGAGTTGCTTGAAGCGTTTTCAGTGGAGAAATCCACTTTAATGGAGGATGTCGGTTCAGCTATATATGGATTTAAAGTTAACAGCAGCTGCAATCTGAAGAAATCGCTCGACAAGCTGCTAACGCTAGATGGTATTGAAGTAGATAAATCTAATAATAAGGGTCCTGTAGATATCCTGCCATATATCTACAAAATCGATTACCATGACGAAAATAGTTTTTCAGTTTTATGTAAAGCCGGTGCAAAAGGAAATCTTCATCCGCGATTACTGCTTAAAGCTTTGGAGAAGTATACTGGAACTCATATTGAAGAGATTTCAATTAATAGGAATAAACTGTTTTTAAAGGTCCAATGATGAATCTGTAATAAAACGACGGTCATTTGAGATATTTCATTTGTAAAAAATACTTATTAAAATGTATAATATGCATATGATATACGAAGATGAAAGGCTGGATGATCTTCAGCTTGATGGTTTAAAAATTATACAGAATAAAAAACAGTTCTGTTTCGGAACTGATGCTGTCTTATTATCTTCATTTTCCAATGTACGGGGCACATCAACTGTTATTGACCTTGGTACGGGAAATGGTATAATCCCTCTGCTTCTGTATGGCAAATACAAACCAAAACAAATTATAGGTATTGAGATACAGAAAGACATATATGAACTTGCTGTAAGAAATGTCAAACTGAATAATCTTGAGGAACGGATTTCAATTATAAATGGGGATGTACGTAATATAAAGGAGTATTTCCAAGCAGGGAGTTTTGATCAGGTCGTAACAAATCCTCCTTATCTTAAAGCAGGTACTGGTATAATAAGCGCAGCTGATGCAATGGCATATGCAAGACATGAGATTTTATGTACATTAGAGGACATATTGAAAGCAACCAAATATCTTCTGAAATCAAAAGGTGTCTTCACAATGGTCCACAGGCCCCAAAGGCTGAATGAGATACTATCATTAATGAAGACTCATTCGATTGAGCCTAAAACAATCAGATTTGTGCATGTAAATGCTAAGTTGCCAGCCATTTTAGTATTAATACAAGGATTAAAAGATATGAATCCATCATTAACAGTAGAGCCTCCTCTCATAATTCACAAACCTGATGGCACTTATACTGAAGAACTGAATTTGCTTTACGGGAGGAACTGACAATGCTTTATCTTGTAGCAACACCTATTGGAAACCTTTCTGACATATCCAAAAGAGCAATAGAAACTTTATCCAGTTGCGATTATATTGCATCTGAAGATACAAGACACACATTACGTTTACTTAATGCTCTTGGTATAAAAAAGAAACTTGTAAGTTATCATCAGCATAATATGGAGTCAAGCGGAATAAATATACTTAAGGATGTTATGAACGGAATGAATGTATGTCTTGTTTCAGATGCAGGATGTCCAGCAATATCAGATCCAGGCAACGAGCTTGTAAAACTTATGCATCAAAATGACCAGAAGGTAACAGTCATACCAGGAGCAAATGCTGCAATCAGTGCTTTGATGATATCGCCCTTTGATACATCTGCTTTTTGTTTTGAAGGGTTTCCTCCTGTCAAATCATCTCAAAAGAAAGATTTTTTTGAAAAAATTAAAAATGAATCACGCACCTGTATAATATATGAAGCTCCTCATAAGCTTATTAAAACTATTAATCTTGCCAAACAGATTATGGGTGGCAAGAGAAAAGTATCATTAGTTAAAGAGATAACGAAAATATATGAGACAGTTATTGTAGACAGTTTGGATGGTATATCCGCTTATCTGGAGCAAAATGAACCAAAAGGTGAGTATGTCATAGTTTTCGAGGGAAATACTGATATGCATCAAGAAACAAATAATGTTCCGAATAATACTGATCAGGATATTACTATAAAATACGAGGAACTAATAAAAAACGGCTTTTCCCGCAAGGATGCAATGCGAAAAATTGCCGTAATGTTTAATATTTCAAGAAATGATGTATATGCGATTTTATTCAGATGCGGAAGATGATAGCTCCTTGATACATTCGCTGCATACCTTATTCCCATTGTATGTCTGAAGTTCATCTGTTGAACCGCAGAAGCAGCATCCAGGTTCAAATTTCTTAATAAGGATGCAATCATCATCTAAAGATATTTCAACAGCTTCTCTTTTTCCTATATTAAGGGATTTACGTAATTCTATCGGAACAACGATTCTTCCTAATTCATCTATTTTTCTTACTACTCCTGCTGATTTCATTTTAATCCTCCAACCATTTTGTTATTGTTCATTTTATCAATTTACTCATCATAATGCAATAATAACTTAACTGTTAATAAAAATAAGTCGTTCTTCAAGCGCTATAATATCTTAGCACGTCTATAAGTGCAGTAATATTTTCGTATGGTACATCATCTTGGATTTCTTGGGCAGGAGCAGCGATATATCCGCCATTGTTACTCATATTCATAATAACTTTTTCAGCTTCATTTCTTACCTGAGCTACTGTTCCGTAAGGTAGAGTGCGTTGAGTAGATATTCCACCCCAGAATGTCAGCTTATTCCCAAAAGATTCTTTTATTTCAAATATGTCCATACATTCCGGCTGGATCGGATTGAGCACATCCACTCCCATTTCGCATAAATCCGGCAATATCTGTCTGACATTTCCACATGAATGTACCCATACATCCTTATTATATGAATGTATAAGATTATATTCTTTTTGTTCTCCTGGTTTAATCATTTTTTTCCATACCGAAGGAGACATAAGTAAAGATTTCTGAGATCCCCAATCACTTCCTAAGAGGACACCGTCAATATTCTCATTTGTTATAAGGTTTTCCAACATCACAATATTCTTTCTTATAATTGTATTTAGAAGGTCATTGGAGAACTCAGGTTCGCAAGCCATATCCGCAAGAAAATTCTCTATACCTCTTGCAAAATATGCTTTTTCAAAATGACTGCCCCAAATGAAAACAGTTACATAACAGCCGAAGTTGTCTTTCAGGAACTTTGTATATTGTTCATACTCCGAATAACTTCCTGTGCCTTTTGTTTTTGGCATATGCGATGGAGGGTCCTGTGTAAGATAAAATTCCTGACAGTCGTACCAAGACCACCACGGAGCGCTTACTCCGACTGCATGATTTCCGATAGATAAATATATCGCATCACATCTGGATATCATGTTTTTCTGATAAGCATTCATTACATCTTTATTACAATAATCTTCTAAGAGTTTTTCTCCGTATTTCTCATTTGCTTTCCTGGTAATTTGGAGAAGGTAGGGTACCTTCAATGTTGATTTATGAGAAATGGCATCTTTTATATAGTTAATATCCATACAGGCCTCCTGCTCAGTTATTATACCATGCTTTACTGCGGACCATAATTTTTATTGACATATAAGCAAAAAAATAATAAAATTACAAATTGTATGGATAATTTATTTAATTTTACATATGAACTTTGAAAACCGAATAAGGAGGTAATAAAAGGGAATGACTCTCAGAGAAATCATAGGTCTAGTCATTATCGTTGTTCTTATAATATTTTCAATAGTAATGTATTTTTTGGGGATTCGACACAGAAAGATAGTTGCTGAAAAGGAAATAGGCAGTGCGGAATCTGAAGCAAAAAAACTTGTCCTTCAGGGTGAGAAAAATGCCGAAGAACGCAAAAGAGAGATATTGATTGAAGCCAAAGAAGAAATCCATAAAAGCAGGATTGAAATGGAAAGGGATCTAAAAGAAAGACGAAAGGAAATCCAGAGGATGGAAAGCCGAGTAATCCAGAAAGAAGAATCCTTAGACAAGAAGATAGCTTCTATGGAAAGCAAAGAAGAAGTTCTAAATAAAAAAATGTCGGATATAGATTCTAAGCAGAGGGATATTGAGCAAATCCACCAGGATAAGCTTACTGAGCTGGAAAGAATATCCGCACTTACAGTTGAAGAAGCCAAGACATATCTTCTGAAATCACTCGAAGATGATATAAAACATGAGAAAGTCCTTCTGCTGAAGGAGTATGAAGCAAAGACAAAGGAAGATTCCGAAAATCTTGCTAAAAATATTATTTCCTCAGCAATCCAAAGGTGTGCTACTGACTATGTTGCAGAAAACACTGTATCCGTTGTAGCATTACCGAATGATGAAATGAAAGGACGTATCATAGGCAGAGAGGGAAGAAATATAAGGGCTTTAGAAACTCTTACAGGAATTGACCTTATAATTGATGATACCCCAGAGGCAGTAGTGCTCTCAGGATTTGATCCAATTAGAAGGGAAATTGCACGTATTTCACTGGAAAAGCTTATTGTAGACGGCAGAATTCATCCTGCAAGGATAGAAGAAACCGTTAACAAAGCTAAGAAGGAAGTAGAGAATACCATCAAGATAGAAGGCGACAAAGTTGCTTTTGAAGCAGGTGTCCATAACCTTCATCCTGAAATAGTCAGACTTTTAGGAAGGATGAAATATCGGACAAGCTATGGACAGAATGTACTTAAACATTCACTTGAAGTAGCGATGTTAACAGGCATAATGGCCGGAGAACTTGGTCTGGATGTTACTTTAGCTAAAAGAGCAGGACTTTTACATGATATAGGCAAATCCATAGATTTTGAAACTGAAGGTTCTCATATTGATGTTGGAGCGGATATAGTAAGGAAGTATAATGAACATCCTGTCGTACTAGATGCAATAATGTCACATCATGGAGATAAGGAACCAGAAAGCGCAATTGCAGTTCTGGTTCAGGCAGCTGACGGAATATCAGCAGCAAGACCAGGTGCTAGAAGAGAAACTTTGGAAGCTTATGTCAAGAGAATTGAAAAACTTGAAGAAATAGCAAATTCATTTGAAGGTGTTGAAAAATCCTACGCCGTACAGGCTGGAAGAGAAATCAGGATTATGGTAAAACCTGAAAAAATGAATGATGACGATATAGTACTTACATGTAGAGATATCGTTAAGAGAATTGAAAACGAAATGGAATATCCCGGACAGATTAAAGTTAATGTCATTAGGGAAGTAAGAGTTGTAGATTTTGCAAAGTAAGCAAAAGGGCATGTGAAAACATGCCTTTTTATTATATTCACAACATCTCGATTATATTGTTATTTATTAATCCGCTAGTTTAATATCCTGTCTGGCTATTTGAAGCATTATCGCACACTCCATTCGCTTTTTAAAAAGTTCGCACCCATATTCATAAGTACCTAGAATACTGCCGCTTGCATGATATGCATTTGCTGCACATCCGCCTGAACAGTATAATTTTGCCCAACAGTCTTTACATTCTTCTCTTGAGTATGCATTACACATTCCAAATTCTTTCTGCAAAGAGATATTTGTTATACCTTGCCATACATCACCCATACTATAGTTTGAGTCAGATACAAACTGATGACAAGGGAAAAGCTCTCCCCATGGTGTTACAGCAAGATATTCTGTACCTGAACCGCAGCCGGATAACCTTTTGTATATGCAGGGTCCATGAGTTAAATCTATCATATAGTGGTAAAAGACGAACTCTTTACCTTGTTTTTCTCTGTTTAGCATCTCTTTTGCTAAAATCTCATACTGTTCAAGAATTATAGGAAGATCCTCTTTTGTCAGTGCATAAACATCTTCAGGAGGACATACTACTGGTTCCATGCTAAGCTCTGTAAAACCAAGGTCGGCCATATGAAGTATGTCATTTGTGAAGTCAGTATTAAAATGCGTGAATGTCCCTCTTACATAATATGTCCCTTTAGTTCGGTTACTGACTAGTTTTTGGAACTTCGGCACTATAAGATCATAACTGCCATTTCCCTTAATATCCTTGCGTAGTCTGTCATGTACGCATTTTCTTCCATCAAGACTTAGTACGACATTATCCATCTGTTCGTTTGCAAACTTAATAACATCGTCATCTATTAGTACTCCGTTTGTAGTAAGAGTAAAACGGAAATTTTTATTATGCTCTTTCTCGATGCTTCTTGCGTATTTTACCAGTTGTTTGCATACATCAAGATTCATCAAAGGTTCTCCACCGAAAAAGTCGACTTCAAGATTTCTTCTGGTACCAGAATGATTTATCAGAAAATCTAAAGCCTGTTTCCCGACCTCATAACTCATCAGAGCCCGTTTGCCCTTATAGTTGCCTTGACTTGCAAAACAGTACTCACAATTTAAGTTGCATGTATGTGCAACATGAAGGCATAATGCTTTTACTATATTACTATTTGATCTTTTTCTAATTGGAATGTTTGAATATGTATCCTCGCTGAACAGCTTATTTTCCTTCTCAAGCTGTGATATGTCTGATAAACACTCTAATATGTCATCCTTTGTAATCTCTGGATGCATTTCAAGCATAGTATTAATAATATCCTCTGTGGATTTCTCTTTGTAGATTGAAATAATATCATAAGCGATATCATCTACTATATGTAATGAGTTACTATAAACGTCGAGTACTATGTTATATCCGTTAAGCTTGTATTTATGTATCATTATTCCTCTTTTTTACAAAAAAACAGCCGTCATACCGCATAGTAGCAGATAAGACGGCGTATAAACAATAAAGAGCTATTATTTCTGAGTATTTTCGCACTTTTGGTTAGCTACTCCGCAGGAAGTTTTGCAGGCTGATTGGCAGGATGTCTGGCATTCGCCGCAACCGCCATCTTTTATGCTGTTTACTAAATCACGAGTCTGAATTGTTTTAATCCTTTTTGCTTTTTCCATTTCTTATACCAGTCCTTTTGTAAGTTCATTCTGTTTTTACAGGATAATTCTAATTTAAATATACTAATATGTCAATTAAGTTAAGAAATTCTCTTTTCGAATCAATTATTCAATACAGTAAGGTATCCTTTTTTATTTTTGTAATCACTTTTTAACTCAATACCATCATTTATCATTTCTGTCAGAACACTTATCATTTCTGAGTTTACTTTTTCTCCTGGAATTAGATAGGGGATTCCTGGAGGATATGCCCATAAATATTCAGCGCAGATATATCCATTAGCTTCTAAAATGGGGATGCTTACACTTTTTTCTTTTCTTGCTGTTCTGATACCCATACAGCGTTCAGGTATCTTAAGAGAAATAGTCTTACCATTCTTTATATCATATGCATCAGTCTTAGAATAGAGCGTATCTATGTCAGTTAAAGCAGCACACAATTTTCGTATTGAGGATTTCTTGTCACACATAGATGTCATCACCAAGACATATGAATTTGAATACATTTCGCAAAAAATATTATAATCATTTACGAGTATATCGAAAAGCTGCTTGCCATTGATACATAAATGATCTGTAGAAATTATAAGTTTGGACCTGTCATATGCATATATATCCTTATACACCTTATTTTTCGAAGTGCCATGATAAAAAGTTCTAATATTCTTTAATCCTGCAAGATTAGCATCGATGTAATCAAGGTTTTTTATCCAATCTGAATATAGGATATCTTTTTTTTCAAGTAAAAGATCGATACATCCTTCAATTGAAGCCATTAAAAGATAACTTGGACTGCTTGTCTGAAAAACAGATAAATATCTTTGAAATTTATCACGATCTACAGTATTGGTGCAAATATGCGCTATAGCTGTTTGCGTCAGGCTGGGAAGTGTCTTATGCAGGCTTTGTATTACAATGTCAGCTGAAGATGAAACAGCACTGTTGTTAAAATACTCATTCAGCTTCAGATGAGCGCCATGTGCCTCGTCCACAACAACAGGTATATTCATTTTATGTGAGATATCACATATTGATTGTATGTCACTTATAACGCCTTCATATGTCGGACTTGTTAAAAATACCATCTTAGCATCCGGATTAGCTGATATGGCATTATAGACGATTTCCGGATTAATCGAGCCTGGTATACTTAATTCTGCACAAATAGGTAGATTTAAGAATACTGGTTGCAAATCAAGAAGCTCTATAGCGTTATATACCGACTTATGGCTGTTTCTTGCAACAATTATCTTATCCCCAGGGTCAGCCAGGGAAGATATAGCTGCAAGTATACCGCATGTGCTTCCGTTTACCAGGAAAAAGCTGTATTTGGAATTCCAAAGCATCTCTGCCTTTTTCATGGCATCGTAAATTATATCTTTAGGGTCATGCAGATTGTCATACCCTGGTATTTCAGTTATGTCATATCTTATACCTAACTTATTCAAATGCGCTGAACACTTCATATTTCTTTTGTGTCCAGGCATGTGGAAAGGGATGCTTTTTTGTAAAGCAGGCTGTCTGAGTTTGTGGAAAATACCTTTTAGTCTGATTTTCATTAATTCCTCTTTACCATCTGGTTATTCAAATAATATCTGAAAAAGTGAAGCAGTGCAATAAGTCATGATTGCTTACTTCTCAAAACACTGTATTTGGTCTATAATTATATACTAGAAAAGAGGTTTTTGTGAAAGTCCTATTTATTGGTGATATATATGGCAAGACAGGAAGAGTCATCTTAAAGAGCAATATTACCAGATTAAGGGAGAGATATTGCCCTGACTATATAATCGCTAACGGTGAAAATGTGGACAAAGGGAAAGGTATAACTCCCACATTGCTGCAGGAATTATTGTCAATCGGTGTTGATGCAGTTACATCAGGAAATCATATATATGCCAAAAAGGAAATACTTCCAGTTATGGGAGATAATGTTAAACTTATCAGACCTATAAACTATTCAAAGGCATGTCCTGGAAAAGGGTACATCATACTTAAAAAGAATGATTCTGCACTTTGTATAATCAATGTATCTGGCAGAGTATTTATGGAACCTTGTGATGATCCTTTCGTGGCAGTTGAAGCAGTTCTTGATGAAGTAAAAAAGCAAGCTACAAACATTTTAATAGATTTCCATGCAGAAGCAACAAGCGAGAAGACAGCATTTGCATGGCATTTTGACGGGAGAGTATCAGCAGTTTTAGGTACTCATACACATGTTCAGACTGCAGATGAGAGGATATTGCCTTTTGGAACAGCTTTTGTATGTGATGTCGGGATGACAGGACCTTATGAAGGTATAATCGGAGCATCAAGAGATGCAGTAATAAAAAAGTTTCTTACAGGAATGCCAGCATTTTTTTCATGCCAGGAGGGGAAAGGGCAGCTTAATGCTGTGTTCCTTGAATTATGTGAGAAAACCGGTAAAACAATTAGTATTGAGAGGATAAATTGGATTGAGAAGGATTGAATTTAAAAATTTATTATGGCTTATACTTAGCATAACAATTATATCCGCAGATCAGATAACGAAGTCTGTCATCATGAATAAAATGCAGATAGGTGACAGTATTGAAATTATTGAAGGATTTCTGTATATCGCATACACTAAAAATACTGGCGCCGCATGGGGTATTTTCCATGAACATACTGAATATCTGGCAATATTTTCAGTTGTTGCCACTCTTGCTCTTATATATATGCTGATGCACATGAAAAGAAAGTTTGGAGCATTCTCTTTAGCAATGCTAATTGGAGGAGCTGTAGGTAATGCAATAGACAGGATTAAGCTGGGATGGGTTGTGGACTTCATAGATACATATATTTTCGGATATGATTTCCCGACATACAATGTTGCTGATGCAGCTATAACGGTTGGTGTAATTTTGCTGCTGATTTATATGCTTTTTATACATAGGGAGATGCAGCAATGATGAATATATATGATGAAGAGATATCAGTTGATAGCGAAACGCAGGATAAATTAGTATTTCAAGCAGACCAGGATTTGGGATTAAGGCTGGATTCATACCTTACCAAGTATATGGAAGATTATTCACGGTCATTTATACAGAAAATTGTAAAAGATGGTTTTGTTACTGTTAACGGTATAGTCAGAAATGTAAGTTACACTGTAAAAAGAGATGACATTATCCTGGTAATGATGCAGGCTGCTAAACCTTCTAATATAGAACCGCAGAATATACCTTTAGATGTACTATATGAGGATGATGATATTATTTTAGTGAATAAGAAGAGGGGAATGGTTGTACATCCAGCTACTGGAAATTATTCCAATACACTTGTAAATGCTCTTTTATTCCATACTAAAAACAGTTTAAGCGATATAAATGGTATTGAACGTCCTGGAATAGTCCACCGGATCGATAAAGATACTTCGGGTATTATCGTTGCATGCAAGAACAATAACTCTCACAGGATTCTGACTGAAACATTTTCAAAACATGATATAAAAAGAGAATATATAGCATTAGTTAAAGGATATCCTGATTCAGATAAAGGTCTGATAAAAGCTCCTATCGGCAGGGACAGATTTAACAGGCTGAAGATGGCTGTTGATTCAAAAAATGGGAAAAATGCAGTGACTAATTTCGAAGTAATTAAAAAGATGGAAGGCTCTTCATATATAAAAGCCGTGCTTGAAACTGGAAGAACTCATCAGATCAGGGTGCATATGGCATTTATAGGGAATCCTCTGCTTGGCGATGATATTTATGGCGGTAAGGACAAGAGATTTGAAAAAGGGCAGCTTTTACATGCAAGACTTCTGGGTTTTATTCATCCAGTTAGAAAAGAATATATGGAATTTACTGCTGAGCCCGATGACTATTTTCAGAACGCTCTAAAGATATTGGCGAAACCATGAGCGACATGATTTATGAAAGAACAATAAGGCTTATCGGAGAGCAGGCAATGAAGGAAATGTGCCGTAAAAAAATCGTCATAATAGGACTTGGAGGAGTTGGTTCTTATGTTATGGAAGCTCTTGCAAGAGCAGGTATCGGACATCTTATACTTGTCGATTTTGAAAGGATTGAAAAAAGCAATATAAACAGACAGATACTGGCTTTGCACTCGACTATTGGAATGTATAAGACTCAGGCGGCATATGACCGAATAAAAGATATTAATCCAGAAATTCATGTAGATATTCATAATATTTTTGTTGATAAGGATAATATAAAAGATATAGTACCACTGGATTCCGATTATGTTATAGATGCAATAGATACAGTAAGTTCAAAGATAGACATAATTAAATATGCTAAGAGAAATAGTATAAATATAATATCCTGCATGGGCACAGGAAACAAGATTGATAATACAGGTTTTAAAATTGTACCTATTGAAAAGACTGATACATGTCCATTAGCAAGGAAAATCAGAAAAATATTGTCTGCTGAAGGTATAACCAATGTTGATGTCTTGTATTCAACATGCAAAAATCAAATAAGTGGGTCTGAAGTGATATCCAGTATTTCTTATGTTCCTTCAGCTGCAGGCCTTATGATTGCAGGTTATGTTGTTAGAAAATTGATAAATATGTAGATGGAGGTCTTTATGAATTATTTATTGGGAATAGATATTGGTACTTCTGCAACAAAAACTGTTTTATTCAGCCAAGACGGGAAAACTGTAGCATCAGCATCTTATGAATATCCTCTGTATCAGCCGAATCCTGGTTGGGCAGAGCAAGACCCGTCTGACTGGTGGGAAGCTGTGTGTTTTACCTGTAAGAAAATCCTTGCTGACACAAATTTTGACAACAGCAGTATTAAAGGTATTGGAATTTCCGGACAGATGCATGGTCTAGTCATGCTTGATGATAAAGACCAGCTTTTAGGCCGTTCAATAATATGGTGCGATCAGAGAACTTCAGAACAGGCACAGTTTATTGAAGATAAGATTGGAAGGGATAAACTTATCAGCATAACAGCAAATCCAGCTATTACAGGATTTACAGCAGCAAAAATTCTATGGGTCAAGCAGAACAGACCGGACATATATAAAAAAGTTAGAAAAATCATGCTACCAAAGGATTATATACTTTACATGCTTACCGGTGAGTTTAGTGCAGATGTATCTGATGGTTCAGGAATGCAGCTTATGAATATCAGAAAAAGAGAATTTTCTAAAGAATTATTGGATAAACTTGAAATTGATATTTCTTTACTTGGTTATATGCATGAATCAGCTGAACCTGCAGGAAAAGTGTCAAAGCAAGCATCAATCCTAACCTCACTGAAAGAAGGAACTATTGTTGCTGCAGGAGGGGGAGATCAAGCCTGTGGAGCTGTTGGGAATGGAATTGTAAAAGAAGGCATAATATCATCAACTATTGGTACAAGCGGTGTTGTATTTGCACATACAGATAGTCTGCATATTGATAAATTAGGCAGAATACATACATTATGCCATGCAGTTCCTGGATGTTATCATGTTATGGGAGTTACGCAGGCAGCTGGACTATCACTAAAATGGTTTAGAGATAATTTCTGCAAAGAAGAAATTGACATTGCCGGAACGAAAAATGCAGATCCTTATATGATAATGGATGAAATGGCTGAAAAAACCGGAATAGGAGCTGGCGGACTGCTTTTCCTGCCGTATCTTATGGGAGAAAGATCACCTCATCTTGATCCATTATGTTCAGGTTTGTTTTTTGGCATTACCCCTTCTCATACCAAAGCTCATTTCATCAGGTCAATACTAGAAGGTGTAGCATATTCGCTTAAAGACAGTATAAGCATTTTAAGGGAAGATATGGGGATTGAAGTTAACCAGGTAAGGGTTTCCGGAGGAGGAGCTAAGAGCTCATTATGGAAATCCATACAAGCTGATGTTTTTGAAAGCGATATCGCAACTGTTCATAATTCTGAAGGACCTGCTTTAGGTGCAGCGATATTAGGAGGAGTAGCTTGTGGAACATTCAGGTCAGTTAATGAAGCCTGTGAGCTTGTAATTACAACTAAAAATATGCAAGAATACAATAAAACGAATGCAAATGAGTATAATAAGTACTACTCAATATATAAATCCCTTTATCCGATTTTAAAGAATGAATACAAGAAATTACGGGAATTATTACTGTAAATTAATTGTATTTACATGGTTACAGCATATTATTTAATTGCATAAATTATATATTTAATATATAATTGGCTTGATTTAATTTTAGATGTTTTATGGAGATGATTATGGCCTATACTATAGGCATTGACCTGACATTTATTAAGGATTATAAAAAAGCTGTTGGAAACGAGATAGCAGCTTTAAGTATTATCGAAGGTCTATACAGCAATATGAATGGATATAATTTTATCATATTTGCTAATGAAGATAATGCAGAAGGCTTAAGAGACAGGTACCCGCTGTTTAACGTGATAGCTACTGCAAAAGGTATACTTTTCTATAACAAATTTCTACCTTGGTTCATCAAAAAATCATCTGTTGATGTAATGTATTATCCGCAGGTTGAGCAGTATATGAATTTTAGGCTAAAAACAAAAATCGTTATTACCTCACACGGATTAATCAAAGGTGAGGATTTCTTTGTATTGGATAAATTAAGGCCAAGAATGTTGAAGAGAGTAGCTAAAGTAGTAGCCGTTTCAGATTTTGTAAAAGATGAACTTACAAATAAAAAGGGTCTTGACCCGTCAAAAATAATAACTATACCTAATCCGTTAGCACAGATGACCAAAAGTGTTGATGTGGTTTTCAAAAAAAGGCATCTTGTTGCAGTAGGAAGCGATAAACCTCAGAAGAATATAATACTTGCTGTAAAAGCGTTTGAAAAGCTTATTCCTATAATAGATCACGATCTTGTACTGGTTGGGGACATATCGGAAAAGGGAGAGATATACAGATATATAGTTGAAAACAACCTTGCTAATAGAATTATTATAACTGGAAGAGTGAGCAGGGAAATTCTCTTCGGATATTATAAAAATGCGGATTTATTCATAAATACTTCATCATATGAAGGATTCGGCTTGGCTCCTTTGGAAGCTATGGTTTTTAGTGCTCCTGTTGTCAGTACTCCAATACCATCTATCAGTGAATTGGAAAATGTGGAGTTTGATGCTGACCTTGAATATGATGATGATGAAACAGAGGTAGCCAATAAAATGCTTGCTGTATTAAACACTGAGAAGGATATGGAATACCTTGAGAACAGAGCTGAAAGGATTTTAGATTATTACAGTTTGGACAGTATAAGCAGAAAGTACATACAGGTATTTGAAAATGTATAAAAAGCAGGCAGGCCAGATTAATATTTATTCCTTTATAACGCCATTTGGCGGCATACTCAACAAAGACAACAGATGGGTTAGATATGCTGATATTATTCCTTGGGATGAAATAGAAAGGATTTATGCCAGCAAATTTAGCAGACGAGGCGCTCCAGCAAAGCCGTTACGAATGGTCTTAGGCGCATATATTCTAAAAAATGAGTATAATTTTACAGAATTAAGGATAATAGATGAAATAAATGAAAATCCTTATCTGCAATATTTTATTGGTCTTAATGAATATTTAAATAAGGTTCCTTTAAGCGCTTCTTTGATCCGTTCATTCAATAAAAGATTTTCTGAAGATGATTTAGAAAAGATAGAGACTATTCTAGGAAAGGCAAAAAATAACCTCAAGTCCAAATAGAAAAGCATTGTAAATGCTTTACTTAATAATGAGAAAAGTAATATAATAAGCAATAATTATACTGCCTTATAAGCATGTACGCAAAAGAAAAATAGTGAAAATGGAGAAACGAATGAGAAAGACATGTATAACAATCCTACTGGTAATCGCAATCATGCTATTGATGACTGCGTGCCAGAAACCTGAACAGACTGTTACCTCAGAACCTACAGATTCAGTTCAGCCTACACAGACAGAACAGAATAATCCGACACCTTCTGATCAGCCTACACAAAGCATATCTCCCGAACCGACACAGACAACAGATCCGGAAGAAATGGCCAGGCTGGAAAGAGAACAATTGGAATTACAGAGGAAAGAACAGGATAAGGAGTTTTATGTGCCATTGAAGCCATTGGGAGAAACAGGAGAAAAACCTGATGGTGATAATATAAGAGCGATGTATTTGGTTGATTCAGTACTTACAAAGAATTATGGAATAACCGGACAACCAGACTGGAGGCTTGTGCGTTGCGAAGATGCAAACATACAATTATATAAAACATATGTTGAGGCATTGACCGCAAATGAAACATCTAAAATAAATGAATTGAAATATTTGGAAAATAGCCTTACCACATTAGAGAAAATAATCGGTACGATTCTGGGTACAGAGATGAATGCTGTGGTTTTAAATATTAAGAGCGGGGATGGCGCTATTACTATACCTATGCAAGCAGAATGTATAACTCAGATTCAGTCAGAACCTCCACGGTTCAATGATATTAAATTTCTACTTGATACATTCAAGAATTATGGTATTTATACAATAGGCAGAGTTACTTCATTCCAGGATGACACCCTAGCTAAGTTTAATGAATATCAGCATGCAATAAAAAATCCAGATGGAAGCATATGGCTAGATGATAATCGTTCAGCATGGGTAGATGCATATGATGAGTGGGTCCAGAACTATAATATAGCTGCAGCAAAAGAGGCTGCACTTGCAGGTTTTGATGAAATTAATTTTGATTATGTAAGATTTCCAGAAGGACGTAAATGGGGAACATATTATCAGCAGTACATGCAGATACATGGAGACATCAGGTCAGATGAAATAATACATGGATTTTTAAAGGATGCTTATGAAGCGTTAAAACCATACAATGTAAATGTAAGCGCTGACATATTCGGCCTTGTTGCCAGGCAGTGGGATTCAGATGATTGTTTGAGAATCGGACAAAACTAGTACAGGATAACCACAGTTGTGGATTATATATGCCCAATGATTTATCCAAGCCATTACACAACCGGATGGTATGGTTTTGAATATCCGGATATGAATCCATATGGGATGGTACTTGGTGCAATGAAAGATTCAATTGAGAAAAATGCAGCTTTTGAAGGTAATGCGAAAGTCAGGCTATGGGTACAGGACTTTACTGCAAAATATCTTTATCCTGCTGATTCAATTTATTATTACGGATATGAGCAGGTATATGGACAGGTCAGAGCTTTAAGGGAACTTGGATCATTTTCATATATGTTCTGGAATAATGGAGTGAGCTATGATCCGGTTAAATACATTTTTCCTCAGGACCAGGACAAGTACCCGTTGAAAGATGGGGATAAAGACCCAATCGGAAGAACACCAGCAACAGCTGCAAAGGAGTACCTGTCAGTTCTAAGCAATACAAGTATTTTAAACCAGTATATGCTTTTTGTACTAACTCCGCTTGATGCAAGAGTTGCAGATTATGATGAATGGCTGGAAAATACTTTTCCAATTATAAAGTCAACGAAAATTCTAGGGTACACAATAAATTCTTATACAATTACTGATGAAGCAGGAAAAATTGCTGATGTATCTGTTACTTTGAAGTATACTAAAGGAGAAGATACGAATGAGATATACAGTACTGTTGTTTTTAAAGCTGTACTGGAAAATGGAATATGGAAAGTTTATCCTGTATTTTAGGGGGTGGATATATGAAAGCTGTGGTATTAGCTGCTGGTAAAGGTAAAAGAATCGGTTCAGAGAAAGAGGGTACGCCTAAAGCAATGAGGATTGTCAATGGCAGACCTATGATTGATTATGTCGTTAAGGAACTTTCATTTGTTGATGAGATTATTCTTGTTGTCGGATATAAAAAGGAACAGGTTTATGATCATCTTGGAAATAAGTACTCATATGCAGTGCAGGAAGAACAGTTGGGTACAGGCCATGCAGTAAAATGTGCAAGTGAATTTTTTTCTACATATGACGGGCCTGTACTTGTTACATTCGGAGACATGCCTCTACTAACTGCAAAAACATATAAGAAGGTTTTTAAGGCATATAATGATAGTATTAAGAATAACAATCCTGCGGCATGCGTCATGCTCTCAGTGCTGCTAAAAGATGTATCATTGCCATATGGCAGAGTGTTGCGTGACAGTAAGAAGGCATATGTAAGAATTATAGAAGAACCTGATTGCAATGATGAGCAGAAAAAGATAAACGAAGTATTTTTCGGAGTTATGCTGTTTAACGGGAGAAAACTTAACTGGATTCTAAACCGAATGACCAACAGGAATGCTCAGAATGAATATTATCTCACAGATCTTCCAACCCTATTAAAAGAAGAGGGAGAGAAGGTAATAATATGCAGTATTCAGAACCAGGAAGAAGTTTTTGGAGTTAATACAATGGATGATTTAAAAAGGGTAGAAGAAATAATGAAAACAAGAGGTAATAATGATTAAGTTTGGAACTGGAGGATGGAGAGCTATTATTGGAGATGAATTTACCAAATCAAATATACAGTTATTAGTGCAGGGATTATGTGACAATATTACAGCTTCATCAAAACAAGACAAACCGGTAATAATTGGGTATGACAGAAGGTTCTTATCAGAAGAAGGAGCTAAATGGGCAGCAGAAGTTTTCTGCGGTAACTCAATTAAAGTCCATTTCATATATAGGAATTCACCTACACCATTGATTATGTTTCAGGTAAAACAGGAAAAATCATATTATGGAATTGCAGTAACAGCAAGCCATAATCCAGCTTTATATAACGGTATCAAGCTTTTTACAGAAGGTGGCAGGGATGCATCAATGGAAGTGACTGATGAAATTGAGAAATATATAAAGAATATAAAACAAATTAATACCATACCTTTTGAAAAAGCTATTAAAACGGATTTACTGACAATAATCGATCCATTCAATGATTATATTGATGGGATAATGAGTTTTTTGGACAAACCAGCAATTATGAAGGCAAGGCTTAAGGTACTGCTAGATCCAATGTATGGAGTATCGAAAACATCATTACAGACAATATTGCTTACTTTGAGATGTGATGTCGATGTAATCAATGACAGGCACGATACTTTATTCGGTGGCAAACTACCTTCTCCAAGCGCTGCAACCTTAGGGAAGCTTTCAGCGATGGTTGTTGAGGATGGCTATGATATTGGACTGGGTACTGATGGTGACGCAGACAGATTAGGGGTAATTGATGATAAAGGCAGATTTATTCACCCAAATGAGATAATGATGCTACTTTATTATTATCTGGTAAAGTTCAAAGGATGGAAAGGGGATGTTGTACGCAACATAGCTACAACCCATGTGCTAGATGATATGGCAAAGGATTTCGGGTATAAATGTCATGAAGTACGTGTCGGTTTCAAGCATATAAGCGCAAAGATTGATCAGACAAATGCGGTTTTGGGCGGTGAGTCAAGCGGAGGGTTGACGGTTCGAGGGCATATATCCGGTAAAGATGGTATTTTTGCTGCTTCCTTACTGATTGAGATGATGGCAGTAACGAAAAAATGCCTGTCGGTGATTCTAAAAGAAATTTATAACAAATATGGATACAGGGTAATGATAGAAAACTCTTATACATTTGATCCTGAAGATAAAAACAGACTTACTAATATTCTATACACAGCTAAACTGATTCCAGATTTTTCCATCCAGATTGATAAGTTAAGTTATGAAGACGGTTTAAAGGTATATTTCAAAAATGGAGGATGGCTGGTTGCAAGATTTTCCGGTACGGAACCTTTGCTGAGAGTTTTTGCTGAAATGCCTGACGAAAAACAAGCTTTCGATGTATGTAATAGGATGAAAGGGTTTTTAGGTATATAATTATGATCCTTGTAACAGGTGGATGCGGTTTTATAGGTTCACACATAACTGATGCTTTAATTGACAAAAAGCATAAAGTAGTAGTGATGGATAACTTAAGTTCAGGTAATCTGAAAAATCTGAACAGTAAGACAGAGTTTATAAAAGGGGATATAACTAATCGTGATGATATAGAAGCCATTTTTAACAGATTCCCTATAGATGCAGTCTGCCACCACGCGGCTCAGATTTCTGTTGCGGTATCCATGGAAAATCCATTATTTGATGTTAATACAAATATAATAGGAATTATTAATCTTTTACAAGCTTGTTCAAAATATAAGGTAAAAAGATTTGTTTTTGCAAGCAGTGCTGCAATTTACGGTAATCCTGTATATCTCCCTATAGATGAAGAGCATCCGAAAAATCCGTTATCCTTCTATGGATTATCAAAGCTTACTTCAGAACAATGCATAAGGATTTTTGCAGAAAACAATGATATGACATACGGTATATTAAGATATGCGAATGTTTATGGCCCAAGACAGAAGGCGGAAGGAGAAGGCGGAGTAGTAGCTGTTTTTATGAACCGGATGGTTGGAAAAAAAGATTGTTATATACATGGTGATGGAAAACAGACAAGAGATTTCATATATGTCAAAGATATTGCATCAGCAAATGTGAAAGCTCTCGAATGCAGTACCAACTTTACTGCCAATGTATCTACTAATGTATATACAGATATTATTTCTTTATTTGATATTATGAAAAATCAGGTTGGATACGAAAAGAAGGCTATATTTACAGAGCCTAGAAAAGGAGATATAAAAGACAGTTATCTTAAAAATACAGGAATAAACGAGCTTTTGTCCTGGCTTCCTGAATATGATCTGAACGAGGGTCTGAAAGAGACTGCTAAGTATTTTTTAAATGCTTGATTTATTTAAAAAGCACAAGATATTCCTTACATATATTGTTATTGGGACAATAGCGACTATTCTGGATATAACAGTATTGTATATTTTGTCGGATTTAATGAGTATTAATTATATCCTTTCAAATTGCATTTCGGTTTCAGCGGGAATATCTTTGAGTTTTTTTCTTAATTCCAGATATAATTTCAAAAAGACAGACAGGATTGGGATTAAGTTCATTTATTTTGCATCAGTATGCTTGATTGGGTTGCTTGTCGGATCTTCAATTTTTGTCTTTTTGTATGAGAATATTGGAGTATATAAATTTATCTCAAAAGCAATATCGGTAGCTATAGCTGGAATATTACAGTACTTATTCAATAAAAATGTGACCTTCAGATAACATATGATATAATTCAAACATGAAAGCAAACAGAATTAAAATCATCTTAATAATATTATTTTTAGTATCATGTACAGTGACATTTCTATTCTCATCATATTTTGATCTGAAAAATGTTGTAATCGAAAAAGATGATATGTGTAAGATTAGCATACTCGAGAAATATGATATAGAAATAGGTGAGAACTTAAATCTGCTTTTGTTATCAGAAGGAAATATTTTGAGCGGGCATCTTGTGAAAGTAGAAGAAGAGATATTAAATGATGTTAACATCAGGGATATAAGTATTAAAAGGTCAGGTAAAAACGATCTCTTAATCAATTGTCTTTCCAGAGTGCCGATTATGTGCATACAGCAAAGTGACTATATGATTTATTTTGATTATGATGGTACTTTAATAGATACATCATCAGTTAAAAATGAAAAATCTATAATGATTAAAGGTGTGAATCTGGATTTCTTTTACTTCGGACAGAATATTCTAACATGTAATTACATGTTAAAAGACATATCTGTCTTGTGCAAAGAGATAGAAAAATATGATTTGGCTAATTATACAGCGATAAGAGCATTGATTGACGAAATAGAAATTCTGGATAATAACAGAGCAGTAATAAGATACGATAATAGATTGGAAATCTTAATGGATATGACAAAAGATGTGAAATATAATGCAAATGTTATGTGTTCCATATTAACTAACATAGATCAGAATGATAAAGGTTATATTGACTTTACAATTTCTAGTACTCCATTTTTTAATCCAGCAGCAGAGTAATCTAAATAAAAAAGTTTTTTATTATGTATATACAAGATGGTATAATATTTGGTATAATGTTGTTAATTATTGGAAAGTAGAATTTTCTTACAAGAAAGGGGAGTAATTATGCTTCAATTCGAAATGGAGATGGAGCAATTCGCTCAGATAAAAGTTATAGGTGTAGGCGGCGCTGGCAACAACGCAATTGATAGGATGATTGTTTCAGGATTAAAAGGTGTCGAATTTATTTCAATAAATACTGATAAACAGGCCTTGATGAATTCAAAGGCTACTACAAAAATTCAGATAGGTGAAAAACTGACAAAAGGATTAGGAGCAGGTTCTATTCCTGAAATAGGAGAAAGAAGCGCAGAAGAATCCAAAGACATTATAATTGAGCATATTAAAGGTGCTGATATGATATTCATAACAGCTGGAATGGGCGGAGGCACTGGAACCGGAGCCGTTCCGATTATTGCTCAGGAAGCAAGACAACTTGGCATACTTACTGTCTGTATTGTAACGAAACCCTTTACTTTTGAGGGCAGGAAAAGAAAAGAAAATGCTGAAAAAGGTCTATCCAGATTAAAATCAGTAGTTGATACATTGATTGTCGTACCCAATGACAGGTTGTTGCAAATTTCGGATAAGAAGATAACAATAATGGAAGCATTCAGCACTGCTGATAATGTCCTTTTTAAAGGTGTACAAAGTATATCAGATCTTATTGCAGTACCTGGACTCATTAATCTTGATTTTGCTGATGTTAAAACGGTAATGACCGATGCAGGAATCGCGCATATGGGTATCGGCAGAGGAACAGGAGAAGACAAATGTGAGCAAGCTGCAATGGAAGCAATAAAGAGCCCATTACTTGAAACATCCATTGAAGGAGCCAAAAAGCTTCTTGTAAATATTACAGGTGGTCCTGATATGGGATTATTTGAAGTTGATCATGCTGCAAATAAGATATATGAAGCCGCTGACGAGTCTGCGAATATAATCTGGGGAGCTACTATAGACCCTAATATGACAGATCAGATCATTATAACGATAATTGCAACAGGATTTGATGATGATGTAAACGAAGTTCAACCTTCTATACTGATACCAAAAAAAGAAGAAAAACCAGCTGCTGACAATAAAGATTCAAAAAAAGAGATTGAAGAAGCTAAGGAAGCAGTAAAAAAGGAGATAGAGGCAAAAGAAGAAATTAAAGCGACGAAAATCTTCGAGATTCATCTTCCACAGGAAGAAGATACTGATACTGAGAAAGTTGAAGAGAAGAAAGCACCTGAGGTTATATCACAGCCTGAAAAGAAGAAAGATGATGATAGCATTACTATTCCCAGCTTTCTTCGTATGAAGTAAAAATATTACAACTAATTAAGGAATGCGGAGATCTGCAATTTCAAAGAATGCGGTAATCCGCATTTTTTATACATTTAACTTTTTATGACTTGGTAATAAAAAGTATTGCAATAATGAAATTACTGATATATAATGGAACAAATTGGAGGTATGACAAATGGCTATCGGCGCAAAAGGAATATATGAAGTAAGAAAAGTAACCGATATTAGAGAAGCGATTTATGGCGCTGCTGAATTATTCGGTGAAAAAGACGCACTGCTGGAAAAAAACAAAGCAACAGATAAATACGAGGCCTATTCATATAATAGATTCGTAAAAGATATAAAGAGCCTTGGTACTGCGTTATGTAATATGGGGCTTAAAGACAAAAGAGTCGTCGTTATGGGAGAAAACAGATATTTGTGGTCTGTATCTTATATGGCAGTAGTAAATGGTACAGGTATAGTAGTACCTGTTGATGTCCAGCTTAATCAGAATGACTTGAAATACATATTTGAGTCATCAAAACCGGAAGCTGTAATTTTCACAGATAAGAAAGCAAATGAAATAAAGAATTTGGCAGAGGAACTCTCATTTATAAAATATTTTATAAATATGGATGGAAATTATTCTGACAATGAACGCTTCTTTAATGTTAGAGACCTTCTCTCAAAAGGAGATAAGCTTATTGAATCAGGCGACAGGACTTTCCTTGATGCCAAAATAGATACAGAAGAAACACTTATAATACTTTATACATCAGCAACAACTTCTGTTTCAAAAGCTGTACAGCTCTCGCATAGAAACATAGTATCCAATCTCATGGCAATGTCTAGCATGATAAACATTAAACCCACGGATGTTTTTCTTTCTATTCTACCATTGCATCATACTTATGAATGCACCTGCGGATTCATGTGTCCTCTTTATCTAGGAGCGTCTATCGGGTATGCTGAAGGCCTCAAGCATATCAAGAAAAACATGGAAGAATTAAAACCAAGCGTAATGCTTTCAGTTCCTCTGCTATTTGAAGGAATGTATAAGAATATTATCAAAGCAGCGGAAAAGTCAGGAAGCTTGAAAAAACTGAACGCTGTTATGAAAGTAGCTGATACTCTTCATCTTAGCAGAAATATAAGAAGAAAACTGTTTTCTGCAGTCATTGCAGGTTTAGGCGGGAATATGAGACTGATGGTATCTGGAGCCGCCGCTATATCTCCGGCAGTTGCTAAATTTTACAGATCTATTGGTGTTGCATTTTTGCAAGGGTATGGCCTTACTGAGTGTTCACCTATAATTTGTTTGAATTCTGATAAGGATTTTGTTGATGCTTCTGCAGGAAAACCATTACCAGGTGTTGAAATAGTCATTCTTGACAAAGATACTGACGGTATTGGCGAGATTTGTGCAAAAGGGCCTAACATAATGAAGGGCTATATGGATATGCCAGAAGAAAACGCAAGAATATTTGAAGGCGGATATTTTCATACTGGAGATTTGGGATATATGGATGAGAATAATTTTGTATATATAACCGGAAGAAAAAAATCCATGATAGTAACAAAAACCGGCAAAAACATTTTCCCTGAAGAATTAGAACAAAAATTAGCAAAAAGCAAATTCGTTGAGGAGTGCCTTGTATTCGGTGTAAACGATAAAGAAGGGGACAGCATAGTAACAGCAGCAGTATTTCCAGCCCTTCAGGTATTTGAAGATGAGTTTAAGAATACGGACAAAAAATTCATTTATAATAAAATGATGGAGCTTGTAAAGGAAGTAAATTCTCAGTTCCCGACATACAAAGCAATCAAAAAACTTGTCATCAGGGATACTGAATTTGTAAAGACTACCACCAGGAAGATTAAACGTTATGGGGAGAATCTCAAGGTGGATTAATATTCAGAATCAGAGGGGGACACACAAAAGAGCATGTTGTACATGCTTTTTTGTTATTAAAAATAAATTGATTTATTCCGTAATTAAACTTATGCTATAATATCATTATTATTACTTCGGAGGAATTTAATATATGAAACTTAATTACAAAAAGACGTTTCTGGTGGGTCTTGCTTTCATGTCAATAAGCATGTTCTGGCAGATGTATGATTTCGTTATACCGCTTATACTTTTAAACAAATTTGGTATAAGGGTGGACATTGCCAACTCTATTATGGCGTTGGATAATATTCTAGGATTGTTCATGCTTCCTCTTTTTGGGGTCTTAAGTGACAAGGTAAGCACAAAAATCGGCCGAAGGATGCCATTTATCCTTGCAGGTACTGCGGTAGCGGCAATATTTACAGTTGTACTGCCCATTGCAGCAAACTCAAACAATCTTGTACTTTTTATGATTGCTTTAGGATTAGTTCTAATAGCTATGGCGACATACAGATCACCTGCTGTAGCTCTTATGCCTGATGTTACTGCGAAACCTGTCAGATCTCAGGGAAATGCGGTTATAAATCTGATGGGAACATTGGGCGGTACTATAGTTTTAGCGCTAAAGATGTTCATTAAACCAGGTGAAGGATTGGATTATACGACTTTCTTTGTAACTGTTGCTTCTTTGATGGTTATAAGCGTTATAGTTCTCTTTGTTACTGTAAGGGAGAATAAATACAGAAAAGAGATGGAAGATATAAATTATGGTGATTCCTTAATAGAAGAACCAAGTGCTGAAATAACTGAGCCGAAATCAGACAAGCTTCCTAAAGATGTTATGAGAAGCATGATTCTGCTACTTGCTTCAATATTTCTTTGGGTATTCGGTTACAATGCGGTCACAACTGCTTTCTCTCAGTATATTGTAAATTATTTTGGATTAGCTGAAGGGCTTGCTGCAGGTTTCTTAATGGTTGCGACAATATCCGGAGTTATAACATTTATCCCTATTGCTTATCTTACAGCAAAAGTTGGTCGTAGAAAAACGATATTAGGCGCTTTAATTCTTGGTATGGGATTCTTTGCAATCGCAGCATTTATAAAAGACTTTTCTTTTTATGCCAATTTCCTTTTTGCAGGTGTTGGTATTGTTGCAGGTACAATTACAGTAAATACACTGCCGATGGTTTTAGAAATGAGTAAAGGCGCTACAATAGGCAAATTTACTGGCTACTATTACACTTGCACCATGAGTGCTCAGATACTGACTCCTATAATAATCGGAAGGCTTTTCTTTAAGATAGGTTACCAGGTCTTGTTCCCATATGCTGTAGCATTCCTTGTACTTTCATTTATTGCTATGCTTTTTGTTAAACATGGTGACAGTAAGCCTGTGGTTAAGAAAAAGAAATTAGAAACATTTGATGTGGAGGATTAAATAATGGAATGGCTGATCATATTGGTAATGCTCATAATAATCTGGATGCTGATGATATGGCCTTCTGACTATATCAGAGATGATAAGTTAAAACTGAGGAAATATCTATATGCGCACAGAGGTCTGCACAATGATGAAAAAGGTATACCGGAGAATTCTTTGGCAGCATTTGATGCAGCATGCGAAGCCGGTTATGGAATGGAGTTGGATGTGCAGTTCTCAAAAGATTTGCAGATTGTTGTATTTCATGATGATGATTTAAAAAGGATGTGCGGAATCAGTAAGAGGGTTAATGAACTAACATATGAAGAACTTTCACATTTATCACTAAATGGTACAGAACATAAAATCCCGCTATTTACAGATGTTTTACAGCTTGTTAATGGAAGAACACCACTGGTAGTTGAGTTAAAAAACTGTAAAATTTATGAAAAGCTTGTAGAAGAAACAAATAAAATATTAAGAAGTTATAAAGGTGATTACTGTGTCGAGTCCTTTAATCCATTAATTGTCCGAAAATATGCTAAAACCAATCCCATGGTTCTAAGAGGTCTGTTAATGTCCAATCATGTTAAGTCAAAATCGATTAATATTATTTTAGGCTTTCTGATACAGGAAATGCTTTTGAATTTCATGGCTCGTCCACAGTTCATCGCATGCGATCATACTGCATTAAGCATATGGGGAGTAAATGTAGTTAGGTTTATTTTCAAACCTGTTATGGCAACATGGACAATTCGTAATGAAGAGGAATTTGAGAAAATCAAGAAATTTGACATAGTGATATTTGAGAATTTCCTTCCGGACCCATCCAGACCAGAAATTGGAAAGTAAGTTAATTTGCTAGAATATTTGGGCACTAGGATTTTACCATGTGCTTTTTTACAAACTTATTTTTATTGACAAAAGCTGTTTAATGAATATAATTAGTATAAAGCTATGAACTGAAGGAGTAGTGTATAAAACCTCACAGAGAGAAAGCGTAAGCTGAAAAGCTTTCAGGATATATGTACATGAAGGTCGTCAGGGAGCAAGCGTGAAGCAAGCGTTAATTGCTATCGAGTGTCCCGTTTATCGGGGAAATCAGGTGGTACCGCGGAAAATTTCCTTTCGTCCTGAAATAGATTCAGAATGGGAGGATTTTTATTATGGATACTTTTTTAATAGTCATTTCAATATTAATATGCGTAGCAGGAGCATTAGTCTCCTTTACAGCGAAATTTATAGTTAAAAAGATGAAACTGACTCAAAGACAAGTTATTAAAGGAATTGATGATCAGAAAAATCTGGAATCTTTAAAAGAACAGAAAGCAATAATGAAGGTTAAACTTATAGGAGCCGCCATATTCCTTCCTGGAATGATAGTGCTATACCTAATATTAAAGATATAAGAGGGAAAAGAGATGAAAATTTTAGAAACTAAATACGATCCAAAAGCAATAGAGGACAGATTATACAGTCTTTGGGAGCAAAAAGGATATTTCAAAGCAAAAGCAGATAAGGCAAAGAAACCGTTTACAGTTATGATGCCGCCTCCAAATATTACTGGTCAGCTTCATATGGGGCATGCAATAGATAATACTATGCAGGATATACTGATTAGGATGAAGAGGATGCAGGGTTATTCAACACTGTGGCTTCCAGGTACAGACCATGCCAGTATTGCTACTGAAGCAAAAATTGTAGAAAGCATGCGAAAAGAAGGAATTGATAAGCATGATATTGGCAGAGAGGAATTTTTGAAAAGAGCCTGGGCATGGAGAGAAAAATATGGTACCAGGATAGTTGAACAGTTAAAGAAAATGGGTTCTTCATGCGATTGGAGCAGAGAAAGATTCACTATGGATGAAGGCTTATCAAAAGCAGTTGTAAAAGCTTTTATTAATCTTTATGAAAAAGGCCTTATATACCGAGGTGAAAAGATAATAAACTGGTGCCCGGTGTGCGGAACATCAATCTCCAATGCTGAGGTTGAGTATGAAGAAAAAGAAGGAGCATTATGGTATATAAAGTACCCTATAGAAAATGAAGACGAATTTGTTACAGTTGCAACAACACGTCCAGAAACAATGATAGGTGATACTGCAGTTGCTGTAAATCCTGATGATGACAGATATAAACACCTTGTAGGCAAAAATGTAATACTTCCGTTAGTGAACAAGAAGATACCTGTTATTGCTGACGAGTATGTAGAAAAGGATTTCGGTACCGGTGTTGTTAAAATTACGCCTGCTCATGACCCAAACGATTTTGAAGTGGGATTAAGACACAATCTTCCAATAATTAATGCTATGAACGATGATGCGACAATGAATGATAATGCCGGCCAGTATTCCGGACTTGACAGATATGAAGCCAGAAAAAGAATGGTGAAGGATCTGGAAAATGCCAGGCTTATCGATAAGATTGAAAAGCATATGCACAATGTAGGATCCTGTTACAGGTGTGATTCAATTGTAGAGCCAAAGGTTTCCACTCAGTGGTTCGTTAAGATGGAGCCTCTAGCTAAACCTGCAGTAGATGTTGTGAACAGAAGTGAAACAGAGTTTGTGCCATCAAGGTTTTCAAAAATATATCTCAATTGGATGGAAGACTGCCATGACTGGTGCATATCAAGACAGCTTTGGTGGGGACATAGGATACCAGCTTATTACTGTGAAGATTGTGGGAATGTAATTGTCTCAGATGAAATGCCAAATAGCTGCAATAAATGTAAGAGCTCAAACATAAAACAGGATGAAGATACCCTGGATACATGGTTCAGTTCGGCTCTTTGGCCGTTTTCGACACTGGGCTGGCCGGATAAGACAGAAGATCTGCAGTATTTTTACCCTACAAATGTTCTTGTGACCGGTTATGACATAATATTTTTCTGGGTTGCCAGAATGATATTTTCCGGAGTAGAGTACACAGGACAAACACCGTTTTCAACAGTGCTTATTCATGGGTTAGTACGTGATGAGCTGGGTAGAAAAATGTCGAAATCATTGGGAAACGGTGTAGACCCATTGGACATAATATCTCAATACGGTACTGATGCTTTAAGATTCTCCCTTATAACAGGAAATTCACCTGGAAATGATTTAAGATTCTCTGAGACAAAGGTTGAGGCAGGCAGGAACTTTGCCAACAAGATATGGAATGCGACCAGATTCGTACTTATGAATTTTGACGAAAATCCTGATTTTTCAAATATATGTAAATGTAACTTCGAAAATCCCGAAAAATGGATTTTAACAAGACTGAACAGGGTAATTAAAGAAGTTACAGATAATATGGAAAGGTTTGAGCTTGGTATAGCGCTACAGAAAATATATGAGTTTATATGGGATGAATTCTGTGACTGGTACATTGAACTTGTAAAACCAAAACTATATGATAAGCAAAATCCTAAAAGAAAAGAAGCTCTGTATGTTCTCAAATACACTTTGACCAATGCGATGAAGCTTCTTCATCCTTTTATGCCTTTCATATCAGAAGAGATTTACCAAAGCCTTGCTGATACTGAGGAATCAATAATGATATCCAGCTGGCCGGTGGCAGATGCAAGTAATGACTATACGGAATATGCTAAGGATATGGATGTAATAATGGATTCAATAAAAAGTATCAGAAATAAACGCTCTGAATTAAACATTGAAGTAAAGATGAAATCTAATATATTCTTTGTGTCTGATGATGAGCATATACGAAATACAATACAGCAAGGAGAACAGTATTTCATTAAACTTGCTTCTGCAAAATCAATTTCTGTGTTTGAGGATGAATTAAAGATTCCTACTAATTCCATATCAATAATACTTCCCGGATTCAAGATATTCATGCCTTTTAAGGAACTTGTTAATATCGATGAGGAAATCACAAGGCTGGAAAAGGAATATGAAAAAGCTATCGCTGAAATGCAAAGAGCAAAAAGCAAATTGGAAAATGAAGCTTTTGTATCCAAAGCACCAGTAAATCTGGTTGATTCAGAAAAGCAGAAATATAAAAAGTTCGAGGACTTATCACACGAAATAAAGCAGAGTCTGGAGAATCTGAAATGCATGTAATTGATGCTCATTGCGATACACTTCTTGCAATGTGTGAAAAGAAAGAGGATATGCAATATTCCTACGATAAGGTAAAGACACTGAAAATGCCATACCTGCAGTTTTTTGCTATGTTCTGCCCACCTTCAATATTGTCATATGAGGATGGGTATGATAAGTCTGTTAATCTTCTTTCCCAAATGATGAATCTGTATGATAAAATGACTGATGAGCATTCATATATTAAGGTATTGGGTATAAAAGATATTATCGCTTTTGAGGAAACGAAGGAAGATAGTTATCCTTCTGTTTTTTCATTATTATCAATAGAAGGGGTTTATCTTTCAAAAGGCGATTTGTCGTATGTAGACTATCTGTATAGCAAAGGGGTAAGATGCTTATCCTTTACTTGGAACCCATCAAATGAATTTGCTCAGGGCGTGAATGGCAATACGGGAAACGGTCTTACTGTTTTAGGAAAGAATGCTTTGAAAAAATGTAATAATCTTGGCATACTTATTGATGTGTCGCATGCAAATGATAAGACTTTTTATGATATTGCAGCATTATCAGAAAAGCCATTTGTAGCTACACATTCCAATAGCAGGCATGTTTGTTCTCATAAAAGAAATCTTGATGATGATATGTTGAAAACAATAGCAAGAAGCGGAGGGCTTGCAGGAATTAACTATTTTTCTGACTTTCTTGTAGAAAAAGAAAAAAACAGAGTAGCTGACATAAATGATATAATAAAGCATATAGAATATATGTCTGCCTTAACAGGCACAAAGCATATAGGGCTTGGCTCCGATTTTGATGGGATAGATAAATCTGCAATAAAAAATGTTACAAAGGTTTCTGATATTATTAATGCCCTGCTTAAACTTAATTATAGCGAAGAAGAAGTAAGAGATATCTGTTCAGGTAATATGATTCGCATACTCAAGGAGGTAATGCAAGATGGATAAGATTACACCTATCGAATTCAACGATAACAAACTTATTCTGATTGATCAGAGAAAGCTGTTTGAAAATGAAGAATATTTTGTGTGTGATTCTATTGAGTCTGTATATTTTGCTATCAAGGATATGGTAGTCAGGGGAGCTCCTGCTATCGGGGTTGCTGCAGGTTATGGGATGTATATAAAAGCTCTTTCTCTAGATACAGAAGATATATATGCCTTTAGAAGTAAAATGCAAGAAGCTGCAGATTATCTGGAATCTTCTAGGCCTACTGCAGTAAATCTGACTTACGCAACAAGAAGAATGATGGCAGTTATAAATAATGAATGGAATAATGTTGCAGAACTAATATCAGCCCTAAATAAAGAAGCAGTGGCAATACACAATGAAGATGTTCAGGCGAACAAAGTGATTGGTGAGAATATGCTTTCACTTCTGAAGAATGCAAAGAGCGTACTGACAGTCTGTAATGCGGGTATTTTAGCAACTACAGCATATGGAACTGCGACTGCTGCCATGTATTTAGCAAAAGAGCAGGGTAAACAGCTTTCAGTGTTCGCATGTGAGACTCGACCAAGACTGCAGGGTGCACGGCTTACATCATATGAACTAAATAAAAACGGGGTGGATGTTACAGTCATAACTGATGGAATGGTGGCTCATGTAATGAGTAAGAAGATGGTTGATGCAGTTATAACCGGATGCGACAGGGTAGCATCAAACGGTGACACGGCGAATAAGATTGGAACAAAAAATATTTCAATAATAGCAAAAAGATTCAAAATACCTATGTATATCGCCTGTCCGACTTCTACAATTGATTTGGGCATAAAAGACGGATCAGAAATTATTATTGAAGAAAGAGATGCTTCTGAAGTGACTCATATAAGAGGTGTACAGGTTATCCCGTCAGGAGTAAAAGTTTTCAATCCTTCCTTTGATGTTACAGACCATGACGATATTACAGCAATTGTAACAGAAAAAGGAATAGCATTTCCTCCATATGATGTAACTCTTAAGGTTCTTTAAGTCTGCATATTGAATTTATTATGTAAAAAAAGGCTGTTTCCGTAATCAACTGTTAACTTTTTGTGAACTTTGCATTTTAATGTTGAAACTAACCTTAAGCTCTGCTATAGTAAAGCCGTTGCAGCTGTTAAAGGCTGCATTATGTCAGTAAGATGGCATTTGGAGGGTATACTATGACAGGGTATAACTGGGAAAAGATAATTAAGGATTTCGACACTAATTCAAGTATTTATGATTCAATTAAAGATAGCACAGATGAGTTTATAACCACATATCATGACAGTGTTGATTGGAAAGCCGGATGGGGGCATGACTTCCATTGCGACTATTGCTCAGGAGCACTGACTTTTGATATTAAAAATAGAGGAATATATAAATGCTCTATATGTAAAAAGGAAAATTCAGGAGACAGAAAAGACTGGGCATGGACTACATCATACAGAAGTACTAGCTGTGCTTATGTGAAATATGCAGGTATACTGTACAGTATTACAAAACAATCTAAATATATCGATTATATAAGGAAAGTCATGAACTTTCTTACAGATAATTATGAAAAATTTGAATCCTTCGCGCCAAATCTAAGGTTCCTTGGAAGATATACAGGAACAGGTTTATCTGATGCAGCAAATACTATGTCTTTATTATATGGGATTGATGCCGCCCAGGATCATCTGACAAAAGCTGAATTAGATAAATGGCATAAGGGATTTTTTACTCCTCAGGCAGATATGTTTGATTTCTTTGCTAATAAGATATATAACATTCCTCTCTGGCAAAAAGTCAGCGAAGCGAATATCGGGGTATTCTTCAAAGATGAAGAAATAATCAAGAGAGCTTTCTATTCTAAATTTGGGATTATGGATCAGTTAAGAAGAGGTGTGACGCAAGATGGTATGTGGTTTGAAACAAGTACAGGCTATCACTTTTTCGGACTTGCAGCTACTGCTGAGCTTTTATTGCTCTGCCAAAGAAATGAAGTCTTATGTATACCGGAACATGATGAACTGATGAAAATAATTGAAAGTCAGTTTATGTTCCCTCTTAAAATAATGTTCAAAAACGGATGTATTGCAAATCCATGTGACAGCGGACTGGATATGGATATATTCAAATATCAGAATGCATATGTTAAAGCATGTGCTCTTTTCGATAATCCGTATTTCAAGCAGGTACTTGGATATATAAAATACAAACAGAAACAGCCAAAGACTCTTGATGAGATTCTTTATGGCATAGAATATGATGAATGTGACCATTTACCTGATTTCGGGTCAAATAATTTTGAAGATTCATTCTGTGCTATTCTGAAGAACGATGTAACTGAACTGTACCTTAAAACAGGAATAAAAACAATTTGCCACAGTCATCCTGATGTAATGACTATGGAAATGGCTTTTTATGGTGATCTTGTGTCAAAAGACATAGGTTCTGCAGGATACAGCTCGCAGATATTCTATGAATGGCAGCATAAGACCATTGCCCATAATACTGTTGTTATTAATCAGAAAGATCAGACATATACACCTGTTGGAGAGGGGATATGGCCTGAGGGCATGATCGAGTATTATGATGATAATCATATTATCGCTAAATCTAAAAATGTTTATGAGTGTGTCGATTATATACGCGATATGAAAATTGATAGCAATAAGGTATTTGATGTATTTAATATAAAAGCAGTAGAAGAACTGGAAATGGATTATGTATTCTATTGTAAAGGGAAATGTATTATTGACTGCAAATATGAGAATGTTGATATGATAGGCAGTGAAGAGGGATACCAGCATCTGTCTGACATTAAGAGGATAGATAATTCGAAACCTGTAACAATAAAATTTGACATCGAAGATAAGTTAGTTATTGTCACTGTTGAACCGGAAGAAAATTCAATCCTCTATGTAGTCAACAGTTATGTGAATAATTTTAATGATACAAGACAAGGTATAATAGTAAGAAGAAAAGGGAGCGAGGAAACTTTTAAAGTAACATATGAATGTGTTATGAAATAGTTTTATATGCATACTTATGAGAATTATATAATTAAAGAAAGTATGTGTGACTGTTTTAGAAGACTGAAACTACAGCATATGTTTGTAATGATGCAGGATGTCGCATACAAAGATCTTGATTCATGCGGTTATGGGCGTAAGAGCCTACTTGATAAAGATATTGCTTTCCTTCTGAGAAGATCAGTAGTTAAAGTCTTAAATCCTATGTATGCAGATGATTTGATAAGTGTCGGTACTTCTCAAATTTCTCTACAGGGAATGACCTATACGAGGGATTTTATTTTTAAATGTAATAATGACACTAGTCTTTTAGCTACTACACAGTGGTTTTTATGTAAAATCTCAGACAAATCTCTTCTACGTCCTGAAATAAATACAATTTCATATAAAGAAGATGCAGTAGGCGTATCCATAGGTAATAAACCAGAAATTGATTGTAATAAATCAAAGCAGTATAACATTGTACGTGCAGGTTACAGCTCGATTGATGGTAACATGCATGTAAATAATACTGAATATGTCGCCTGGGTATGCGACGCACCAGATGCATTAAAGTTTATGAAGAAAGGCTGTTACGATTTTGATATTTATTTTAAGAAGGAAGTAGTGCTGTCGGATAATGTGGTTCTAAAACAAAAAGATAATACCATGTGCGGTATGACAAAGGATCAGATAAATTTTATCGCTAAGTTTGAATAAATAAATACAGATATACAAATACCCGGGTTTATACGGGTATTATTTTATGCAAAAGAAAACAAATGTTTGCATAATCAGAACAGTAAATACAAAAATTAATATATTTAATAATGATATTAAAATATTTAATATAAGTATTGACATATCAAAAAATCCTTTGTATTATGTATTTATATTTTACAGATGAGAATGTTTTGATTATTGAATAGGAGGTATAATGATATGAAAAATTTTGTGCCGTCACAGTGTCCAATATGCGAAGGTGAACTTGTAATAACTGACATGGTCTGCAAAAACTGCAAGACACATATTAGCGGAGAATTCTATACTACAAAACTGGCTAAATTGGATCCAAGCCAGTTGGAATTCGTTGAAGCATTTATAAAATGCAGAGGCAGTATAAAAGAGATGGAAAAGGAATTGAAAGTATCTTATCCGACAGTTAAATCGCGTTTGGAAATAATTGCGAAAACAATGGGATACAAAGATGAGAAACAGGAAGATGACACCAGGATGAAGGTACTTGACAGTATTGAAAAGGGTGAAATGACAGTTGAAGAAGCATTGAAAATACTTAAATAAGAGGTGAACAAAATGAATAAATCAAAAGAGATAGAAATGATATTAAAGCTTCTTGAAGAAAAGAAGATTACATCAGAAGAAGCAAAAATGCTTATAGATGCGCTAAATGATATAAAGACTGAGTCATCAGATGATGATGACTATTATGAAACAAAAGATTTTCAGGATTCGATGCGAGAAGACAGTCCGGAAATTTTTGATGACCATGATGACTTTAGAAAGAAATATGCAAATTTCGGAAAGGATTTAAAGGAAGTTATATTTGACAGGCTTTCCGATATCAAAAGTGATGTTTTTGATTCATTATCTTTTGATATCCCAAATAATGCTGACTTTAATGGTTTTGAGTCAAAAGATATGGAATTCGAACTTGTTAATAAGGCATCAGTCAAAATTGAAGGTACAAACAGTTCCATTAACATTAAACGCGGTTCATCGGATAAAGCTATTCTAACAATATCAGTCAAACCAAGGGATTATGACAGGATAAACGAAATATTGGAGATACAGTACTCAAAAGATAACCTGGATATTTCAATAGATGAAATGTATAAGGACAAAGTCATAATTGCATTACAACTTCCTGATATGGAATTTTCTAATATTAAAGTTGAGACAACCAATGGACCTATTAGCATAATGGATACTAAGTGCGACCAGATTATTTTAGAAGGTACGAATGGTTCCATTTCTGTCAGAAGATGTATAGGCAGGGTTTTTAAAGGAGAGACGAGCAATGGTTCTGTACGGTCAGAGCAGAATAATTTTGATGATTCAATAGTTGTGGAGTCATCAAATGGATCTGTACAGACGGCTATGGATTACTCTAAACTTATTGATATGGAGACAACGAACGGGTCGATTAAGTTTAATAATAGCTCTGCAAGAAGTTTTAAAGCAGAGACAACTAATGGAGCTATATTATTTGACAGGCTTTTTCCATATCAATCAGAGAGTAAATTTCTGATGCTGGGTGAGACAACGAACGGGTCTGTAACAGTGTATGTTAATCGCGATTTCGGAGCAGCATTTGAATGCTCTGCCGGAAGACATGGCAATATACGTTTAGGAAGGAATTTCAATATGCAGTCAATGCAGAGAAATTCATTAGGGAGGATAAGCTATGCAAAGGGTGAAAGCCGTTATGCATATAAATCAGATATTGTTGCTGCAGTGGAAACAACAACCAGCAACGGGACAATTACGATGGATTTTGTGTGAGGAGAAAATGAAAAGACAACCATATATTAGGTTTTACTATCCGGATATTTTGTCAGAAAACCTGGATCCCAATAGGATATCAGTTAAGACAGGTTATAAAGAACCGGTATCAGTTGTGATTCCGAATAATCAGTTTTATTCAAGTTATCTGAAGTAGTATCATGAATAAGAATAATTACTAAACTAGGTAAAATACAGTATTATTTATATAATTATTCAAAATACAGAATTGTAAAATATATGTATTTATAAAATAATTCTTGAAATTTGCTTCTGGTTTATATAAAATATGTTTTACAACTTTAAAAACAATATATCGAGGACAAAATGAATAATAAAATGTCTTCAAAAAAAGAGAAGACGAATGCAAAAAATGTCATCAAAATGATGGCAAAAATATACAAAGAGACATCAGAACACAAGAAATGGGCAATTGGAAGATGGTTCGGAGGGATAGCATCCGGAGTAATATCTGTATTTGATTTCTACATCATTGGATCATCGCTGGATGTAGCCCTCTCAGGCGAATATGAGAGGCTTATGTCATTTATATATGCTTTAATAGCTATATTCATTATAAGGATACTATTACAGTTTACGAATCCTCTTATCGATTCGCAATATGAACTTAGAACATACAGAACCCTTTCAATGAATGCATATAACAAGATTGATAAACTTGAAATGGGGTATTATGAGAATGTCCATACTGCAGATACAATAAGCACACTGATAGATGATATAGAGAAGATAAAAACATTTATGGGTAATACTATAGCTGGATTTCTTTCCTGGAATCCTGTCTCACTTATATTGTCAATTATAATACTTTGCAGTATTAACTGGAAACTTACTTTATTTTCATTAACTATAGTTCCAATTGTCATGTTTATATTAAATAAAGTATCAGAGCCTTTAAAAGCTGCAAAAAATAATATTCAGGAACATACTGCTGTATTAAATTCGTATCTTAGAGATTTTATTGAAGGAAACGATATATACAAAGCATTTAATATGCACAAATCTCATACAGAAAAATTTCAGGAGTCTTGTCAGAATATAGCGAATGAGTCATATAAGAGCAGCCTTGTTATGACGAAAAACAGAGCTCTTCAAATTTTAATGATGGTTATTCCTCAGGGAATCTGTATGTTTGCTTCAATTTATTTTATCGCAAGAAATGAACTGACAATAGGGCAGTATGTTATATTCAGTAATATGCTTTGGCCTCTTATCCACACATTCAGGACATTTGGTATTGGATGGGCTGAAATGATAGGTTACTCAGGAACTGCGGAAAGATACTTTAAATTTCTTGCAAATAAAGAAGAAAGAACAGATGGAAAAGACTTTGGTACTAATGACTCTGATATTATAGTTGAATTTAAGAATGTAAGCTTTTCATACCATGATGATATACCTCTTCTTAAGGATGTCAGTTTCAAGCTTTATAAAAATTCCAGACTTGCGTTATGCGGTGTAAGCGGTAGTGGAAAAAGCACGATATTCAAACTTATATGTGGTTATTATGAAAATTTCACAGGAGAAATATACATATTCGGTCATGACATTCGTGCGTGGAACCTTAACGCATTGAGAAAATACATGACATGTGTAACTCAGGATGTATTTTTATTTGATGATAGTATTGTTAATAATATAAGAATGGGAAATTTAGATGCTACTGATGAAATGATAGAAGATGCATCAAAAAAAGCATATATTGACCAGTTCATTAAAGATGTCGGTGAAAGAGGCGCAAAGGTATCAGGAGGGCAGAGACAGAGGATAGCAGTAGCAAGAGCGCTTCTTAAGGATGCACCTCTAATAATGCTTGATGAACCGACAAGCGCATTGGATACAAAATCTGAATTTTATGTTCAGAAATCAATAGAGAACTTAAAGAAAGGAAGATCTGTTCTAATTATTGCTCATAGGCTGACTACTATAATAGATTCTGATCAGATAATTCTTCTTGAAGATGGCATAATTGCTGAACAGGGAACTCACGAACAGCTTATAAAGAGCAATAAAAGATATTCGGAATTATACAGAAGACAACTTGTTGATCAGGAGGTACAGGATGCTTAAGGATATGAAATTTATTTTCAGACTTATGGGAAAGAATAAAGGTAGATATTTTACTCTGCTTCCGATATGGTGCATAATTGGTAGTTTTATCGACATATCTTTATCTTATGCGTTGAAACTGCTAACTGATTTCTTTTTATATAAAAATAATGAAAACATATTAATAATGGTTTTGGTTTTTTCTGGAACCATTGTTACAAGTATATTTTTCTGTGTATTTTTCCACCTTCACAACAAAGTAAAGGAAGATATTTTACGTGATATAAGGATAATGACATTTAGGGAAGTCCAGAAGCTTCCATCTTCATATTTTAAGAGTACGCATAGCGGTGATCTAGTATCAAAATTTAATGCAGACACTCAGAGTGTCATAACAGTATTTGGTGAATTCGAAAATATAACTGAATCAATAATAAGTTTATTTTTAAGAATACCATTTGTACTTATACTAGATTTCCGGTTTGGAGCAATTCTTCTTGGATTTTCGGCTATTACAGGAGTTTTAAATGCTTTATTTATAAAACCTTTAAGAGAGAAGCATAAAGTAATTTTGGAAAATAAGGCAGCATTAAGTAAAGAAGCATCAGAAACAGTTACAGGATTTACTGCAGTCAGGATGTTTTCTTTGAGCAGTTATCTTCGTTCGAAATTTGAAAAGAGCGTTCAGGACAATTTCAATAGTGGCTGGAAAGCAGCAAAAACCTATACTCTGCAAAGAGGCTTAAATGGCATTATATGGAATTCATCAAATTTCCTTACTACAATATTAGGATGTGTATTCGTCATTAAAGGAACACTGCAGGCAGGAAATTATATGGCCATATCTACCAGTAATGGAATCGGGTGGTCTGTATCGAATCTGATTTCTGCTTTACCCAATCTTCAAAAAGCTTTTGCAGGATCTAACAGGCTAAAACAGCTTTATGATGAAAATAAAGAACCGGATTTGTATGATATTGAAGGAACAGATTCTGATATGGGTATACAGCTTTTAGATGTCAGCTTTGCATATAATGCAAACGGAAATCCTGAAGAAAACAGTCATAATCAGTTCAGGATATCTGGATTAAGCCTGGAGATCGAAAAAGGCAAAACACTCGCATTAGTAGGGGACAGCGGAGGCGGAAAGAGTACTATAGCTAAACTTTTACTTGGTCTTTTTAAGGTTGATGATGGAAAGATACAGATTAATGGTAAATCATACAAGGATTATTCACTTGAACAGTTAAGAGCTGAAACTGGCTATGTGCCGCAGGATGCATATATTTTTAACGGAACCATAAGAGAGAATATAAAATACGGAAAGACAGACGCATCAGAAGATGAAATCTTAAATGCTGCAGTATTGGCAAATGCTCATGAATTTATAATTGACCAACCTAATGGATATGAGACATATGTAGGAGAGAGGGGAATCAGGTTATCAGGAGGTCAGAGACAAAGGATAGCAATTGCAAGAGCGATAATTAAAAATCCTTCTATACTTCTTCTTGATGAAGCCACATCATCACTAGACAGCGAATCAGAAAAAATGATTCAGGAAGCGTTAGACAGATTCATGAGAGGTAAGACATCCATTGTTATTGCGCATAGGCTTTCTACAATTATGAATGCAGATAGAATCTGTTATATAAAAGACGGTAATGTAGTAGAAGAAGGTACTCATTCTGAATTATTAGCTAAAAAAGGTCTATATCATGAATTATATTATAGAGAATTTGCAGAAAATGCTATTTAACAGTGAGCGATAAAGCAATTCTCTCTGCCTGTTCTTTTGTAAGGGTAGATGATGGATGAGAATAGTATGCAGGGTAATATGTAACTGTGTAAGGTGCATCTTTGAAGGTGGTATCAAATAAGCTTTGATTATCTCTTGTGGCAGTTATATAGTATTTAATAACATCATTACTCTTAGCACCAGTCAATTGTTTGACATTAAATGAATAAGTGAATTCTTCATCGTGCTGCGAAATGTAAAAGCTGTTCCAAGTCCCATGATTTACAGAATAGAAAAAGGTGATATGTTTCATAGGAAAACGGCCATAACCTCCATAATAATCTAGATTTTCTGTGTCTGATGATACATATGCTGTAATAGAAAACATGTTAGTCTCGTTGTTATAATTCGGATAACTGAAAACATCCAAATCTGAACCGTTCTTCCATCTTGTTACATTAGAAAAAAGGTCATAAAACTGATAATGCAGAGTTCTATCTTCATTGACCCTTCCTATATGAAGATGAGAATCATATCTATTGTATTCATCAATAGTGGCTATCGGAATTGAAGTATATACGAAATCATTTACATCCAGTCCTTGAATTGGTGCTACATGAAGATATTCAATATAAACTGGTTCCTCATATCCGATATCTGATTTGATGATGATATGGCCTAATTGTTTTGAGATATCTTTATTCATGTACACTATCTCCCCATCAAAAATCGGATATATAAGCTCTCCTACATTTATAGATAAGTCAGTACCCTGATGAGGATTTGTACCTGTAACATACCTGGGTTGATTATTCTTGCTTGTACATAATGGCCAGTATTCGATTCCTTCAGAATTCTTGTAAGGAGAGAGGGCTTGTAATGACATGTTTACGGTTGGCATCTGAATAAAAGCTCTGTCATATTCAGATGCAGATAAAACGCATAGTATTGATAGAATAATCAAAAGAACTAAGAAATACATATATCTAGTACGAAAGTAAGTATGTTTTCTCATTTATACCTCCTTCATAACCGCTTACAAGAAAAGTATTGTTGTCAATCCATTGCGTATAAACTATTTTAAATGAATCACTTAGTACGAATGTTTTAAGTAATTTATTTAAACGCATATCTATAAATGATAGGGTTACTTTTTGTTGATTTAGTAATAATACTGCTGCAGTATTTGATGTGTCAGTACGCAAAGTAAGTATTTTTAGAGCTGAATTTTCGGAACCGAGAGACCCTTTTTCTATATTTAATGTTAATAGGTTGAGAATTTCATATTTCTGATAGTATTCTGGAGTGTATATATAGTAAGGATAACTAAAACATCCATTTGGGGAAACAGAATATGATACTGAGGCTTTTGCTTTGGAAGAGATTTCTATTCGCATGAGCATGTCATTACAAGTATAGAAAACAGTCGTCTCTGATATATATGCATGATTGTAGTATGCATCCTTTAATAAAAGTATATCTTCTTTGCTCTCGAAGTTATACAACCTGATATCGTTTGTTTTTCCATTATTTCTTCTGTTTGTCAGGTACAGAAGATATTGTCCGTCTTCGGATATAACAGGTTTTGTACCCCAATAAAGGCCATTTGCGTGATTATTTACTAATGAATTTAGATAAGTAGTATCTTCATCCTCTTCAGCAAGAAGCATATCCATGCTTGGAACTGACAGATCAATAAGGTAGATTTTATGATAATTACTTAATATGTACTGTTTACCTTCAGTTTCTGGAATAGCGATAAGAGGGCTGTTTAAAGTTTCAGTATCTCTTGAATAATATACAGGATATTCTAAATTATCTGTATGTAAAATATCCAGTTGCACTTCATAACCATCTGATGCTTTTAATATAACTGAAGAGGTATCATAAATGACTGGTATTATCTGTATATTATGCTGATACTGTATAATCATATCCTTTTCAATATAATCCGCTTCTTCAACAATTGGAGATAAAGAAGGCTGAACAGAAATCGAAGGTAATTCACCAGTAGTCTTGGGACCAGGGGTTGATGAATTAACATTTTCACATGCTGTAAGTATGAATGGTATGCACAGAGCAACAATTATTAATACTATATTTATTTTTATATTTTTTGATTTAATAATCATATGTATATTTTATCTGTACTAGTCTTAAATAACAATAATAATTGTTGTTTGTCATGATATATAAATGATATAATTTAACTGCTACTAAAGATAAGGAGGTAATTACCTTGAAAAAAAGAACAGTATCAATATTAATTTTTCTATCTCTCATGCTTATGCTGATTCCAGTAAAAGCTTCAAATGATTCTTATGATAAGAATGAAGTTTCCTCTATATATTCATCAGCTTCGATTAACAATTTACAGACAACAAGCGCTATACTTGTTGAAGCAAATACAGGACAAATTCTATTCTCTAAAGATGAGAACAAGCAGATACCAATTGCTAGCCTTACAAAAATTATGTCAGTATACCTTGTGATGGAAGCTATATCAAATGGTGAAATAACATATGAGACAATAGTTACAGCTTCTGCAAAAGCTCATGGAGTAGAAGGATCTTCAGTATACCTAAATCTGGGAGAGGAATTTACTTTAAGGGAAATGTTATATGCGATTGAAGTCAGATCTGCTAATGATGCGACTGTTGCGGTTGCTGAAGCAATTGCAGGATCTCAAGGTGAATTTGTAAACAGGATGAATCAGAAAGCTACTGAACTTGGTATGCTGGATACATACTACAGGGATTGCACAGGGCTTACTGATGCAGGTCATTACAGTACTGTTAAGGACCTTTCCATTGTTACAAAAGCACTAATAACGCAATATCCGGATATATTCCAGTTCAGCCGCACACTTGAGAAGGATTTTCGGGATAAGGAACACAGAGACTATCAATATATGGTTAATAGAAATAATCTCTTAAATTATTATGACGGAGCTTCGGGATTAAAAACAGGATTTACCACAGCTGCAGGATATTGTCTTGTAGGTACAGCACAAAGGGGAGAAATAAGCCTTATAACTATAGTTACCGGTGAACCTGATAACAACCATAGGGTTGGTGAAGCAGCTTTTCTTCTGGATTACGGATTTTCGAATTTCATGTACACGCAGACAGAAGATGACCAGAAGATGGTAGGTTCCATTGAAGTTAGAAAAGGTGTTGATAAGTCTGTGGAGACATATGCCAAAGGAACTTTAAGATTTCTGATGAAGAAAACTGATATATCGAGAATATCTAAGGAGATCGTTTATGATATGGCTACTTTAGAAGCTCCGGTAGAAAAAGATACTGCTATCGGTAAAGTAATATACTCCCTTGATGGCGAGGTATTGGGTGAAATAGAAGTTTTTACAGTACAGGGTATGGAAAGAGCAGGATTCTGGACTTTGCTTTGGCGTTCAATTTTATCCTGGTTCGGAATAGATTGGCAGAAATAGGTTTGTGGCTTTACATGTCATACCTTAAAATATATAATTGACAAAAGGAATAGGTGTGAAGCATATGCTGCAGAGTCTTTTAAATTCGTTAATACCCATGTTATACATGATACCAATCATGCTTATTTCGCTTACACTTCATGAATGCGCACATGGACTTATGGCATTAAAACTGGGGGATACCACTGCAAGGGATGCGGGACGTTTATCATTGAATCCATTGAAGCATCTTGACCCGATGGGTGCGATAATGATGGTAATTGCTAGAGTAGGGTGGGCAAAACCAGTTCCTGTCAACCCCATGAATTTTAAAGACCCGAAGAATGGAATGGCGCTTGTAGGACTTGCAGGTCCGGTTACAAATCTAATAGTAGCTTTCGGAGCAGCTTTTCCAGTCGCCCTGATTGAACAGGCAGTTAACCTGCATGGAATGAAATTAACCTCATTTTTAGAAATTCTATATGTTTTCTGTTATTTGCTTTTTCAAGCGAATATTTTTCTTGCATTATTTAATCTTATACCGGTACCTCCATTTGACGGATCAAGAATAATGTTCGGTATACTTCCAGACAGGTATTATTTCAGCGTAATGAGATATGAGAGAATTGTCGGAATGGTATTTTTAATGATATTTTTTATATTCAGATCGCAGTTTGCAGCAGTGTTGGATATTATTGCTTCACCTATAACAAAATCATTTTTATTTGTGGCAAACTGGTTCGTAGGATTATTTTATTAGGAGGATTTTATGAAAGACATGGTTGTTTTAAGCGGAACAAGAAGCACTGGTTCTCTGCATCTGGGAAATTATTTCGGTGCAGTTGAGAACTGGGTTAATTTACAGAATGAATATAACTGTTACTTTTTTATTGCAGATTGGCATTCGCTTACTACAGGTTATGAAAATACTGAGAATTATGTTCATAATATAAATGAAGTTGTTATGGACCTTTATGCTTCAGGTCTTGATCCACAGAAATGTAATATCTTTTTACAGTCAAAAATCCAGAATCATGCTGAGCTGCATCTGCTTTTATCCATGATAACCCCATTGTCATGGCTTGAAAGATGCCCGACTTACAAGGATCAGCTAAGCCAATTGAGCGAGAAGGATATAAGGACATATGGTTTTCTGGGTTACCCTTGTTTAATGGCTTCAGATATCCTTATTTACAGAGCTGATGCTGTACCTGTAGGAGAAGACCAGCTGCCTCATCTTGAAATAACAAGAGAGATAGCACGAAGATTCAATTTCATGTACCAAGAGGTATTTCCAGAACCGAAAGCTCTTCTTACAAAAGCTAAGGTCCTACCTGGGCTTGATGGAAGAAAAATGAGCAAGAGTTATGATAATACAATATTGCTTAAAGATGAAAGCGAAGTATTGCGTACCAAGATAATGAGCATGATTACTGATCCTGCACGTATAAAGAAGACTGATCCAGGCCATCCGGAAATATGCTCTGTTTATGCATTCCATAAGGTCTTTAATGAAGCAGAAGCTCCATCTATATGCGAATCATGTAAGAAGGGAGAAATAGGATGCGTTGCATGTAAGAAAAATTTATATGGCAAAGTATCAGAATTTCTGAGCCCCATACAGGAAAGAAGAAAATTTATAGAAGCAAAACCTTCGCTCATAAGAGAGATATTGGAAAAGGGTAATGCCAATGCTAAAATAAAGACAGATGACACTATGAATATGGTAAGAAAGGCCATGAAAATAAATTGGGAGTAGGATATCAGTTAAAACTGGAAAATTTTGAAGGTCCTCTGGATCTTCTACTGCATCTTATTGATGAGAATAAGATGAGTATTTATGATATAAAAATAAGTATAATAACTGAACAGTATCTGGATTTCCTTATGGCAATGCAGCAGCTTGATATGGAAATAGCAAGTGACTTTTTAGTTATTGCTGCTACACTGCTGCATATAAAATCAAGGTCTATGCTTCCAAAAACAAAAGAAGATGCAATAGATAGCGAGACTGAGCTGATAAGACAACTGGTTGAATATAAAAAGATTAAGAAAGCTGGCGAATCATTTAGAATTAAGCATGAAAATGGACAGAAGAGTTTTTATTCATTCGCATCCACAGAAGATTTCGGAGAAGCAGAAAAGACTTATATGCTTTCTAAAAGCCTTCTTGTAATGATGTATCGGGAAACTATGCAAAGGCAAATAGAGAAAACCAATAAAAAAGCTATAAATATAAAAGAAATAGTAAAAAAAGAGAAAGTATCGCTTGCAAAATCCATCAGAAAGGTAATTGATGTGCTTTTTAAGGAAAAGAGGATTAGTTTTTTTACCAGATTCAAAGCTCATTCATTATCAAAAGCTGACCTAGTAACTGATTTTCTTTCCATTCTCGTCTTATCATCCCAAAAAAAAGCCATCCTCAAGCAAAAAAGAGCTTTTGAAGACATAATGGTTGAGGGGACAGAAAACTTAAGCTATCCGGACAATGTTCATGAAATATACGATTGGGAGTAAAAGGAATGGATAAGGAATATATTATAAACGTAATAACTGCAATGCTATATGCGAACGGCGAGCCGGTTTCCATAACCAGAATCGAACAGATACTGGAAATGGATAAAAAAGATATTACAGAAATTCTCGAGGAGTATATAAACCGTTTGAAAGAAATGAAATCCGGTGTTCTGATAAAAAAAATCGAAGATTCATACCAGATGTGCACTAATCCCATATACTTTGCCACTGTCCGCCAGCTATTTGAAAAGAAGAAAACTGATACATTATCAAGAGCTGCATATGAGACACTTGCAATAATCGCTTATAACAAAGAAGCTACTAGAGCAAGAATTGAAGCCATAAGGGGTAATTCAGATAGTCCCTTGAAAACATTACTGGAAAGGGGTCTAGTTATAGAAGCAGGAAGACTTGATGCTCCAGGAAGACCTGTGTTATATAAGCCAGCAGAGGAATTCTTCAGGGCTTTTGATGTATCTTCTCTTGAGGAACTGATTCCTTTGGAGAACTTTGAGGATGAAGTATCAGAAGAAACAGCATCTATTTGAAGAATTGCGATAATCTGCCTTTATATGTTGCCATACCAATCTGAGAAAAACTCGATTTCCCATACCCTCCATATGATTCATTAACAGCTTTATCTGATTCTAAGATATCTTTTTCTGTAATCCTCTTATTAGCTGTACCTGTACCTTCGTACCATAAATAATATGTGTCCCTGTGCTTATGGACTGTAGCAAACCATAAAGCACCTTCGTCCCATGTTCCGGGCTTTCCTCGGGTGATAATTGTATTATCGCTTTTTTCCCAGTTTATTAAGTCTTTGGAACGGGAAATGCCAATGCTTTCCGGGTAATCTTTATATTTTTTATTATTACCAAAAAAACTGTAATAAATACCGTCTTCTTCATATATCCTGTTTGTGGAAACGCTCTGACTTTCTGTATCAGGTTCAAATACTACCTTTTCATTTGCAATATCGAAATCAATACCATTTGAGCTTGTGCATACATAGAATCTGGAAACACCTTTTGAACCTGCAGTCCATCTTTGATAAAACAGATAAACCAATCCGTCCTTAATAATTACCTCAGGAACTACTGCATTATGTATAATCGGATTATTCCCATATTTTTCAAAGTTGATCCCATCATAAGAGATTGCAAGAGATACACTGTGTGGCTTTGTAAGAGAATGCGCAGAATAATATAGATAAACCTTGTTACCAATTACAGCTGAAGCAGGATCAAGTATGTGATTTGAATCATATGCATTGGGATCAGGATTAACTTTAAGTATTGGTTCAGAAATAGTTTCATCCCATGTTACTCCGTTAAAAGTATCAAAAGAGCAGGTGGATACTCCCATCTGATCATGGTTATTCTCGTCTTGTCCTCGGAAATAAAAAAAGAGTTTGTTGCCAAATTCCAGAATATCAGGATTAGCAGCATATTTACTGTAAAATGTACCTTCAGTTTTTCTTACAACAGGATTGTTTTCATATTTTCTAAACATAGTATCCTCCAAAATTGATAATAAATAATAAACATCTTATAGGTAATATTAGTATATATAAAGATATATGTAAATGGCATGAACGCTACTTTGAGTACTATTTACATCAAACATCCTTTATAAGCTTTATAATTGTTGCATGAGATAAATTTAGGATGTAGAATCAATGTATAAGAAAAAGCGGGACACATGGAATTAACACAGGAACATAAGAAACGGATAGAGCAGCTGCAGATTCAAAGCGGAAAGAAGGTTATATCAGGATATCTTGCTATAATGGCTTTTACAGTGCCTCTTATGTTATGGCCTTTTTTGCCGCAAAGATATTTCTTTTCAAAAATGGTAATGCTTTACGCATTTGCAGTTATCCTTCTTGCATTTCTTCCTGCTCTTAAACTGAATGTGTTCTCAAAAAAAATGTTTAAGGAGCCAGCAGTCATTTCTGCTTTATTCTTTATAGTTTACTCTACAATAACATTATTCTATAGCATAAACATGGATCTCTCCTTATTTGGCGAATATGAGAGGAAAGAGACATATTTTATAATTCTGGTGTATGTATTTATTTTCCTTATAGCTGCAAATCATTACAGTTTTTCAAAATGGCATATAATACTGTTTTCTATTGCAATATCAATAATATGCGTATATGCCATATTTCAACTATATGGTATTGAGCTTATAGAGCTTACTTTTTTAGCAAAATACAAAATTGCTTCATCATGGCACTACATGGCCTTTTCCACGATGGGTAATCCCAATTTTCTTGCAAGCCTGTTGTCTATGACATTACCGTTGTTTGCTTTCGCATTTATAAAATCCGGTAATTATTTCTGGACAGTTCCGATGTCCTTGAACTACTTTGTGCTGCTAGCCACAAAAACCAGAGGCGGATGGATAGGTGCTTTTGCTGGTTTTACCATTTTAGTAGTTATAATGGCAGTGAAAAAATTCAGTATAAAAAATATTCTAATATGCTGCGGCATCCATATTATTCTGACAGTAATTTATGCATTACTCTTCTCTGGTTTTTTTGACAGGTTCTGGAGTGCGATAGATACCATAGCTACTGTTGTGGCATCAGACAATCAGGAGGAACTGCTCAATTCAGGTTCTTTCAGGATAGGCATATGGAAAGGAGTATGGATGCTTATTGAGAAAAAACCTCTTACAGGATATGGGATAGAGACTTTAAGGCAGGCAATATATAAGGATACTGAGGTGGTTTCATTCTTAAGGAGCATAAATCCGCAGATTATAAACACAGATAAAGCCCATAATGAATTTTTAAACATATGTGTCTCGAGCGGGATTCCTGCTGGAATCGCATATATTTTAATTGCAATAAGTGTGATTATAAAAGGATTTAAGAATATAATGAAGAATATTCTACTGCTTCCGTTGACCTGTGCAGTAATCTCATATTTTATACAAGGGATGTTTAATATAAGCAATAACGGAATAGCCTTTATTTTCTACATCTTAATGGGTATAATATTAAGCCTGTCTATGAAAAACAAAGAACATAACATCAAAATTAATAATATAGAAGGAAAAACATAATGGGAAAAATGCGTTTACAGAAATATATTGCTTTAAGCGGTTATGTATCAAGACGAAAAGCAGAGGAACTTATCAATAGAGGAGCTGTTACTGTCAATGGAAGTGTAGTTAAAGATATTATATTGGTTGATGATTCTGATGATATAAGGATTGGTAATAAAGTTTTGAAAATACAAGAAAAAATGTTGTATTTCGCTTTTAATAAACCGGAAATGGTCATTACTTCCATGTCAGACCAGTTTGGGAGAAAAACTGTTGCAGACTTCTTTGACAGCGTTGATGAAAGGGTTTATCCCGTTGGAAGGCTTGATTATGATTCATCAGGGCTTATCTTCATGACAAACGATGGTGACTTCGCTAATTTTCTTATGCATCCAAAGAATCAGGTTATTAAAACATATGCTGTTTCAGCAAAAGGTGAGATAACAGAAGAAATCAGACAGAAACTGGAAAACGGTGTAGATATTGGCGGGTATATCACTGAGAAAGCACAACTTGATAATATAATTAATAATGATGATGGCAAATGCTCAGTTGAAATTTCTATAAAAGAAGGGAAGAACCGCCAAGTAAGAAAAATGTTTGATGCTGTTGGAATAAGGGTGTATATGCTTCAGAGAATATCTATTGGCCCAGTAAGCTTAGAAGATCTGAAAAAAGGCAGATACAGGTCTCTTAATCAAAAAGAACTATCCTCATTAGGATATAATAAGTAATAATTGAACTTTGTTTTTCTACAAAAGCCATTTCAATTCATATGTGAAGATTTATAGTTAAATTAATAAAAACAATTGAATGGGTATCTTTAAAATGATATAATGTATTGCAATGGGCATTAAATGAATTACGAGGTAACTAAATGAGTATGATAGAAAAAGTAGACGAATTAAGAATAAAAAAGCATGAAGCTTCCCTTGGCGGAGGGCAGCAGAAGATTGAAGCTCAGAAAGCCAAAGGGAAAAGTACTGCAATTGATAGGATACATAAATTATTTGATGAAGGGTCTTTTATAGAAACAGATGCCTTCACTGAATCAAGAAGCATAGATTTTGACATGGCTTCAAAAAGAAAAGCCGGTGATGGAGTGATATGCGGTTACGGAAAAGTAAACAGCCGTCCTGTTTTTATAGCTTCACAAGACTATACAGTTTTACATGGTTCAATCGGCGAGATGCATGCAAAGAAGATAGAAAGAACAATCGATATGGCACTAAAGACAGGAGCACCAATAGTTTACATGCTTGACTCTGATGGTGCTAGAGTAGAAGAGGGAACTGATGTACTTGCAGGAATTGGAGGACTTTTGACAAAACAGTCAATGGCTAGCGGGGTTATTCCTCAGATAAGTGCAGTTTTAGGTAATTGCGCAGGTGTTTCTTCATTATTTCCTGCTTTATCGGATTTTGTTATTATGACAGACAAAATCAGCTATATGTATATGAATGGACCTGCTGTACTCGAAAGCGTATCCGGGGTAAAAACGACAAAAGAAGAGATAGGAAGCGCTTCAGCTCATGCAAAGACCAGCGGTAATTCCCACATTCATTGTGAGAATGAAGACCAGTGCATTAATGCGATTAAAATGCTTTTATCATATCTTCCAGATAATAACCTTACTGAAGCTGTAAAAGAGGAAGTAACAGATGATGCAAACAGAACTGCAGACAATCTTTATGATTTAGTTACAGATTCATATGATATGAGGGATGTCATTATATCAGTAACAGATACATCATCCTTTATGGAAATACAGCCTGAATTCGGAGCATCAATGATAATTGGTTTTGCAAGAATGAATGGAAATTCTATCGGGATAGTAGCAAATAACCCTGCAGTTAACAACGGCCAGATTGATATGTATGCTGCGGATAAAGCTTCTAGATTCATTAGGCTTCTTGATTGTTTTAATATTCCGATAGTAACATTTACACATACATCAGGTTATACTGCTGATGCAGCTCAGGAAAAGAAGGGATTAATAAGACATGTAGCAAAAATGATATATGCCTTTACAGAAGCGGATGTCCCTAAAATCAATATAATTACAGGTAAAGCCATTGGTGGCGCATATGTAGCGATGAACAGTAAGTCGATAGGCGCAGATGCAGTATTCGCTTATCCGACCGCTTCTATATCCATTATGGATAGCGAAGGAGCTGCTAATATAATATTCAACAAGCAGATTGCTAATAGTGAGGATCCTGTTGAGTTCAGAAAAGCAAAGATTTCGGAATATTCTAGCAGATATGCTTCATCTTATGAAGCCGCTAAAAGAGGGTATGTTGATGATGTTATTGATCCTGCATTTACTCGTACTTATATAATCGGAGCATTGGAAATGCTTAAATCAAAAAGGGAAAACCGTCCAAACAGAAAACATGGCAATATGCCGCTTTAATACACGGAGGATATATAAATGAAAAAATTCATAGCAAAAGTAAACGGAAAAGAATATGTAGTTGAATTAGAAGAAGTAGCAGGATCAGCACCAAGTCTTGCTGAGACTGTTAGACCGGTTAATACAGTTCCAGAAATTAAACCTGTTCAAACACCTGCAGCAAAAGCTGAGGTTATACAACCAGAAGCTCCAGCTCCGAAAAAGACAGCCTCATCTGATGCAAACGGCTCTATAAGGATTGAATCACCAATGCCAGGTACAATTATTAGCGTGAAGGTGTCAACAGGTCAGGCAGTTAAGAAAAATCAAGTTGTTGCTGTACTCGAAGCGATGAAGATGGAAAATGATATTGTAGCAGCTCAGGATGGCGTTATAGCTTCAGTAAATGTATCAAATGGAGAAAGTGTAGAAACAGGACAGCTATTAGTGTCCATGAATTAGAAAGGATTTAAGATGAGCGTAAAAATCACTGAAACAATTTTAAGAGATGCGCATCAATCGTTAATAGCGACAAGGATGAGCATTGCTGATATGAAAGATGCTTTACAGCTTCTTGATAAAATCGGTTATCATTCATTGGAATGCTGGGGTGGTGCTACATTTGATTCCTGTGTCAGATTTTTAAATGAAGACCCATGGGACAGACTGAGATATATTAGGAAAAATGTAAAGGATACCAAGCTGCAGATGCTCTTGAGAGGTCAGAATCTTTTGGGATATAAGCACTATGCAGATGATGTCGTGGAGTATTTTGTTCAGAAGTCAATTGCAAATGGTATAGATATTATAAGGATTTTCGATGCGCTTAATGACGCAAGGAATCTTGAAACTGCAATGAGAGCCTGCAAAAAAGAAGGCGGTCACGCACAAGGCACAATATGCTATACCATATCACCAGTGCACACTTTCGAGCAGTACATTAAAGATGCAAAAAATCTTGTTGAAGCCGGAGCAGATTCAATATGTATTAAGGATATGGCTGGTCTTTTGCTTCCTTATACAGCGTATGATCTTGTTAAAGCATTAAAAGAGCATATCAGCCTTCCTATTCAGCTTCATACACACTATACTGCAGGAACAGCATCCATGTCTTATTTGAAAGGTGCTGAAGCTGGAGTTGATGTGCTTGACTGCGCTCTTTCGCCATTTTCACAGGGAACCAGCCAGCCTCCTACAGAAAGTATTGTTGCTGCACTAAAAGGTACCCAGTATGACACAGGTCTTGATGTAGCGAAAATAAATGAAGTATCTGAAATATTCAAAGTCGTTCGTGAAAAATATTTGAAATCCGGTCTGCTTAATACAAAGGTTATGGGTGTCGATATAAATGCCCTTATATACCAGGTTCCAGGCGGAATGCTTTCAAATCTTGTTAATCAGATGAAGGAAGCAGGAAAAGAAAACCAGCTTCAGGATGTGCTTAATGAAGTGCCTGCAGTAAGAGAAGATTTTGGATTTCCTCCGCTTGTAACACCGACAAGCCAGATAGTAGGAACACAAGCAGTAATGAATGTTATTGCTGGTGAAAGATATAAGATGGTGCCAAAAGAGTCAAGAGACCTTGTGGCAGGTAAATATGGTAAGACCCCTGTAGCAATTAAGCAGGAAATCATAGATAAAATACTTAAAGGCGAAAAACCTATCACTCACAGGCCGGCAGATGATATCCCACCCGCTCTTCTGGAAACAAAGAATGAAATGAAGGAATATTTCGAGCAGGATGAGGATGTTCTTACATATGCCATGTTCCCGAAAGTTGCAAAGGATTTCTTCGAATATAGAAGAGCTTTAAAGTATAAACTGGACAAGGAACTAACCGATATGGAAGACAAGGTCCATCCGGTTTAAAACGAATTATAAACGCCTTTAGGTTTCAAAAATGCCTAAAGGTGTTTTCTTATAACTCGTTTTTGGTAAAAATGCAGGATTGATTAAAAAATTATTCATAATCAATGATTTATGTAAAAAGAGGTGGATATGAGCATTAAGGACAAACTAAGAAACACTAAAGGATTTAGTAAAGGCCAGAAGAAAATAGCTGAATATATACTGACTAATTTTGATAAGGCTCCATTTTACACAGCAACAAAATTGGCAGCAGAAGCTAATACATCTGAATCCACTGTAGTAAGATTTGCAATTGAACTTGGATATGATGGCTTTCCTGAGATGCAACGAGATATGAAAGAAGTAGCACGACAGACTCTTACATCAGCGGAGAGGCTCATGAGGATTTCCGATACGGTTGAAATGGATAATGTGCTTATGTCGGTAATGAAATCAGATATTATGTCTATTAAAGAAACCATGAATATGATAGATAATGATGTATTCAATACTGTCGTAGAAAAGCTGTCTTCTGCAAAAAGAATATACATACTGGGTATCCGCAGCTCTTTCTCTGTTGCCTTGTACATGTCTATTTATTTCAAGATGATTTTTGAAGATGTGTATCTTGTTGGCATGCCTGGAGCTGCAGATATATTTGAAGAAATAATATCCATAACTGATCAGGATGTTTTTATAGGGATTACATTTCCGAGATACTCTAAAAGGACAGTCCATGCTATGGATATTGCAAAGAACAGCGGAGCATATACTGTTGCTATAACAGACAGTCTGGATGCTCCCATAACAGAGGTAGCACACAATGTGCTTGTCGCAAGAAGCGGACTAACCGGATTTATTGATTCGCTTACAGCTCCATTTTCTGTTGTAAATGCCCTAATAGCTGCTTGCGGTATAAAAAAGGACAAGCAATTAATGGTAAAGCTTCAGGATATGGAACGGATATGGGATGAGCACTCTATTTATACTATAGAAAAGAAAAAGAAAAATGAGAAATAATTATGATGTCATAGTAATTGGTGCAGGCGCTGCAGGGATGATGGCTGCAATTACGGCTGCAAATAGGAAATACAGCGTATTGGTTATTGAACAGAAGAAACAGGAAGGAAGCAAGATTCTTGTAACAGGTAAGGGCAGATGCAACATTACGAATGATTCAGATGTGCTGGATATATTAAACAATGTGATGACTAATCCGACTTTTCTTTATTCTGCTCTTTACGCTTTTCCTCCATCTAGGATAATCGAGTATTTTAACAGTATAGGGGTAAAGACTGTGACCGAAAGAGGAAGAAGGGTTTTTCCGGAATCAAGCAATGCTATTGATGTACGCAATGCTCTTGTTTATCAGATGCAAAAAGCTAAAGTTGATGTTTTAAAACTTAATAAAGTAACTGAGGTTGTAAAAGGTAATGATGAAATTTATTATGTAACTGTAAAAGATGCAAATGGCGTAACGGATTCATTCGGATGTGTTAATCTTGTTTTTGCAACAGGAGGAATGACATATCAGTCAACAGGCAGCGATGGATCCGGTTATGTTCTTGCTAAAAATCTGGGACACTCAGTAACTGAGTTAAAAGGTGCACTAACAGGTCTTCTGACAAAAGAGAGATGGGTAAATGAGACAATGGGGCTTACTCTTAAGAATGTATCGCTTACTGTACTTAAAGACGATAAAGCCATATATAAAGAGCAGGGTGAACTGCTTTTTACTCATTTTGGCATATCTGGTCCAATCGTACTGACAGCAAGCAGATATCTTCTTGATACAGACTACAAAAATGCCAAAGCCGTTATTGATCTTAAACCTGCTCTTGATGAACAGACACTGTACAAAAGGATTACACTGGATATGGAAAAGAACGCATCAAAAAAGTATGCGAATTCACTGGATGCGCTTCTTCCAAAATCCCTTATACCTGTAATAGTAAAACTTTCCGGAATTAGTCCTGACAAGATGTCAAACCAGATTTCGAAAGATGAAAAAAAGTCATTGGTCAGACTCTTGAAGAATCTGACTCTAACCATAAGAAGCGGGATGGAGATGGATGATGCGATTGTAACCAAAGGGGGGATTCCTGTAAATGAAATAAATCCTTCCACAATGGAATCCAGGATATCCCAGCATTTATTCTTTGCAGGTGAAATAATAGACTGTGATGCTCTTACTGGAGGATATAATCTGACAATTGCTTTTTCAACAGGTTTTCTGGCTGGTGATAGCGTATATTTATGATTAATTTGTTGTAAAATCCAATTAAAGTAGATATAATTAACTGGCAAAAGGAAAAAGATTAATGGAATACGATACAATAGGCAGTAAGGATACTTCAAAAGCAGCAATCAGGCTATCTATTACTTCAACAAGAGAAGAAGAATATGCTTTAATAAAAGATTACGCTGATAAAGGCATTAAATGCGTTGCAGTTGATTTTGGAGGGGATTTTATATCCTCAGTCTCAAAAATTATTGAACGAGCGGTAGTTGCTTCAAAAAGACAGAATGTAATACTTGATGTACATCATGAACAAGGTGCTGTAGTAGGTGCTACACGCGAGGCTTTGGGGCAGATTATGCCAAAAGCTATAGGGTGTAATATAGGAGGCAAGATAGGCATTGCAAGACATAAAGATCATATAACAGTTGCGGTATTCACCGGCATCGGTTTTTTAAATTTAGATGAAATAGGAATAGGATTAGGGCATAGGAGTTTATGAAGCATAAATCCATAGCGATTGATGGACCCGCAGGAAGCGGAAAAAGCCTGATGGCAAAAATGCTTTCAGAGCAAAAAGGATATACATACCTTGATACAGGAGCAATGTATCGTACGGTTGCATTGAAAGCCATAAGAAGCAATATAGATACATTGGATGGTAAAAAACTTGAAGAACTGATAAAAAACATAGATATTAAGCTGGAAATAAAAAACAATCGACAGCACATGTACCTTGATAACGAATGCGTTGACAGCCTGATACGTACTAACGAAGTAAGCAAAGGAGCTTCGGATGTTTCCAAGTTTCCTCCTGTTAGGCTTTTTCTTGTTGATATGCAGAGGCATGTTGCTAAAAACCATAATGTTGTAATGGAAGGCAGGGATATAGGTACTTATGTGCTTCCAGATGCTGATTTTAAATTCTTTCTAACTGCAAATAACGAAAAGAGAGCTCAAAGGCGATTACTCCAGATGCAGAAAGATGGAAAAGACACTACTTATGAAGAAGTTTTAGCCGATATAGTATACCGTGACAAACAGGATTCAGGCCGGGATTTCGCGCCATTAAAAAAAGCTGACGATGCAATAGAAATAGATACTTCAGAAATGGGAATAGATGAGGTTTTTAACACCTTGTTAAGGTATTTAAATGGAAAATGAATTTATCAGGAAATTTTGCCGTGGTATAGTAAGGGGAATAATAAAAGTATTTTACCGTGTAGAATATATAGGTGAGGATTATCCTGAAAAGGGACCTTATGTCATTTGCCCAAACCATTTCAGCATATTAGATATAGTATTCGTCCTTGTACATTCCAGGAAAAGATGGGTTTATTTTATGGCAAAAAGCGAACTGTACAAACACAAGCTTTCGGCATGGTTTTTAAATAAAATGGGTGCTTTCCCCATTAAAAGAGGGCAAAGCGATGTCAGAAGCATTAAACGTGCAGTAACGCTTCTTCAAGAAGGCGAACTTGTATGTATTTTCCCTCAGGGAACAAGACAGAAAAGCAAGAATCCCTTACCGCCAAGAAGAGGAGTTGCAATGGTATCTGCTTTAACACAAGCTCATGTAATACCTGTATACATTGAAAACAAAGCCAAATTGTACAAAAAGACAAAAGTATATATCGGCAAACCAGTTGATACCGGTCTTGACAGAAAATCCACTAAAGAAGAGATTTCGCAAAAAAGTCAGGATCTTATGGATATTATATATAACCTGCCGGAGGTGTATAAAAACGAGTAAAAATGTGATTGTTTCAAAAAATGCAGGCTTCTGTTTTGGGGTTTCCAGAGCAGTTAAGATGGCTAACGAAATAGTCGAAAAAGAACAGATTAAATATTCGTATGGAAATGTCATTCATAACCAGCAGGTCGTAAATGAGTTTAGAAACCAAGGGCTCATAACTGTAAATGATATTTCCGAAATACCAGATGGCGCTAGCGTCCTAGTTAGGGCACATGGCGTATCAAGAACATTTTTCGAAGAAGCCCAAAAGAAAAATTTAATAATTTATGATGCTACATGCCCATATGTCAGGAATATCCAAAATAAAGTGGAGGATATGTACAATAAAGGTTATAAGGTTATTATTGCAGGTTCAGGCATGCATCCTGAAGTTATTGGAATAAATGGTTACTGCTGTAACAGTGCGATAATCATTGAAGAACCAGAAGATATTGAAAAATTAACACCAGATTCGGAAAATAAATACTGTTCAGTAGCAAAAACCACATTTATTAAAGAAAAGTATGAAAAAATCACCGAAGAGCTGAAAAAAAAGTTTACATTGCTTGAGGTGTTTGATACAATATGCAGTGCTACGTCTGTACGTCAATCTGAAGCAGTAAAATTGGCTGCATCCGTAGACATAATGATAGTTATTGGTGATCCTAGCAGCTCCAATACAAGAAAACTATATGAAGTGTGCAAAGAGAGATGTGCACGAACATACTTAATTTCATGTGCAAAGCAAGTTGAGGATATCGATATAAAAAACAAAGAAATGGTTGGCATTACGGCAGGAGCGAGTACGCCGGATCGTATTGTCAGGGAGGTAAAGGAAACAATGGAAGATAATGCAAAGAAGGGATCAGCAAATACTTTTGAGGAAATGTTGGAAAAATCCCTTGTGACGTTAAGAAACGGACAGGTAGTAACCGGTAAGGTTATAGGTGTCAACGAAAAGGAAGTATATCTTGATATAGGATTCAAGATTGATGGCACGATACCTGCAGAAGAATTCCCTATGGTCAAAGATCAAAGACAAGTAGCAGTCGGGGATAAGGTAGAAGCGATAGTAACGAGAGTAAGTGATAAAGACGGTATCGTTTATCTATCAAAAAAGAAAGTCGATGAAAAAAGAAGATATGAAGATATAAATGATGCATTTACAACCGGTGATTCAATCAAAGGTACTGTCAAAGAAGCAACTTCAGGCGGGCTTATACTTGATATTAATGGTGTTGACGCTTTCATGCCTATTTCTCAGATCAGCACACAATTTCAAAGAAACCTTCAGAAATTTATTGGCAGGAAGCTGAAAGTAAGAGTAATTGAATGTGACCGTAGGAAAAAGAAACTCATCGTGTCACGAAAAATTCTCATTGAAGAAGAAAACGAGAGAATGGAAAAAGAAGTATGGAGCAAGCTTGCAGTTGGCGAAGTGGTTAAAGGAACTGTAAAAAGCTTTTCAAACTTTGGAGCATTTATCGATTTAGGCGGTATAGACGGCCTTGCCCACATTTCAGAGCTTTCATGGGGAAAAATTAATCATCCTCAGGATGTGCTGGAACTTGGACAAGAAGTTGATGTCATTATCAAAGAAATTGATAAGGATAAAAGGAAGGTATCACTTGCTTATAGAAAAGAAGAAGATGATCCTTGGTATAATGCAGAGGAAAGGTTTGCTGCCAATACTATAATGACTGGCAAAGTTGTCAGAATCCTTCCTTTTGGCGTATTTGTTGAAATCGCTAAGGATATTGATGCTCTAGTTCATATTTCCCAAATTTCTAATAAACGTTTAAAGAGCGCTTCCGAGGTTCTCGAAGAAGGACAGATGGTTGAAGTAGCTATTATTGATGTTGATCTTGAGAATAAGAAGATTAATGCAAGCATTAAAGCTGTTCAGCCACTTGATCCACAGCCTTCACAGGAAGATATAGAAAGGGAACAGCAAAGAGAAGAAAGAAGACAGCAAAACATAAAAGAACGTACTGAAAGATTTACACGCAGAGTTGAAAGCGCTGAAGCCGCTCCACAAAAAGACAGCGAGCCAAGGCAAACCAGAAAACAACGTGAAGAACTGCCTGTAAGCCATGAGGAAGTTTTGAGCAATAAAATCGGATCATTGCTCGCAGATTTTAAGTTTGACGCAGAGGATGAGCACAAAACCAAAAAGGATAATGAGTAAAGAATAGATATAACACATTACTAATGCAAAAGAGAAATCTTTTGCATTTTGTAATGTATAATAAATACAAGGAGCTCATATGGAAACCATCGATCAGATGTCTAAAGATACATTGCTTAAGATTCTGAAATTCAGAGAAGACCGTATAAAAGAACTGGAAAAGGAAATTCTGCTATATCAGAAAATTATAAAAGAACTGCTTGAGAAGGCTGGTACAAATGCAAAAAAATGATTTTACAAACCACAATGAATATATTGAATATTTAAAATCAAAAAAGATCGCCATTGTGGGACTGGGAATCGGAAATATAGATTTATTCAAGTTTCTATCACAAAAAGGTGTTAATGTCACTGGGTTTGATAAATCTGATGATTTTGAAGATTTGAAAACAGATTTGGCTGATTACCCTAATTCATCATTAATTTCCGGAAATGATTATCTGGATAAACTTACAGGTTACGATGTAATATTTAAAACACAGTCTATGAGAAGAGATATGCCTCAATTTGCAGATGCAGTAAGAAATGGAGCTGTACTTACATCTGAGATGTGGGAATTCATTAAATACTGCAAGGCAAAGATAATCGCTGTTACAGGAAGCTCGGGTAAAACAACAACAACTACCTTAATCGGTGAATTTCTAAAAGAACAGGGATACAAGGTATGGGTCGGAGGCAATATAGGGACGCCTTTATTCCACAGACTGGACGAGATTAATGTTAATGATTATGTCGTACTGGAATTAGCTTCATGCCAATTGCAGATGTTCGGTGAGAAAAGCCCAGATATTTCCGTTATTACCAATATTACTCCTAATCATCTGGATTTTCATGATGATTATGATGAATATATTTATTGCAAAAGCATAATCTTTAAGTACCAGAAAAAGAATGACATAGTGATTTTAAATCAGGACAATGATATAACAAAAGCTTTAATAGAGACTGCTCCTTCAGAAACATATACTTTTTCGAGGATTAACAGATATGATGGGAAGAATTCTTTTAAAGGCGCTTATCTGGATGACAATGCCATATATGTGAATATAGATGGAAAAATAAACAGAATACTGGATATTAAGGACATAAAAATACCTGGGAAGCATAATATAGAGAACTATATGGCAGCAATTCTTGCGACTTATTCTCTGGTTGACACTGCTACCATGCTGCATGTGGCAAAAACGTTTAATGGCGTGGAGCACAGGGTAGAATATGTAAGGACAGTAAATGGGGTTCGTTTCTATAACGATTCTATCGGAACAACGCCTTCAAGGACTGTTGCAAGCCTTCAGTCGTTTGATCAGAAAGTAATATTAATAGCAGGCGGTTATGATAAGCATATACCTTACGATATAATGGGGCCGTTAATCAATGAAAAAGTAAAAGGTCTTGTCCTTTTAGGACAGACAAAAGAAAAAATAAAAGATGCATATAAAGCTCATTCATGCAATGCGATTCTTAACGAAGCAGAAACATTAGAAGATGCGGTGTATAAAGCATTTAATATGGCTGATGAAGGTGATATAGTAATTATGTCCCCAGCAAGCGCGAGTTTCGACATGTTTAAAAATTTTGAGGTAAAGGGGAATTTATATAAACAGATTGTAAATTCCCTATAAACTGAAACAGGTGTAAAATGAAAAAATTTGTAATTGCATTAGATCAGGGAACAACCAGCAGCAGGGCGGTCGCTTTTGACCATGATGGAAAGTATATAGGTTCTGTGAATAAGGAGTTCACACAGTTTTTTCCGAATCCAGGGTGGGTAGAACATGATCCATATGATATTCTGCAAAGCCAGATGGGCGCGCTGTTCGATCTGATAAAAAAATTCTCAATAAAAGGAGAGGATATTGCGGCTATTGGTATAACCAATCAGAGAGAGACTGTTGTAGTCTGGGATAAACTAACAGGAAAGCCTGTATATAATGCAATAGTATGGCAATGCAGGAGAACCGCTGATATATGTGAACAGCTTAAAGCAACTGGATATACTGATTTAATAAAATCTAAGACAGGGCTTGTAGTTGACGCATATTTTTCAGGTACTAAAATTAAATGGATTCTGGATAATGTCAATGAAGCAAAAAACAAAAGCCTTCTATGCGGTACAATAGACACTTGGCTCATATATAACCTTACAAAAGAGAAAGCCCATGTTACAGACATGTCAAATGCATCCAGGACAATGCTGTTTAATATTAATACGCTTGAATGGGATAAAGAACTTCTGGATATTCTGAATATTAATATAGATATGCTTCCCAAAGTGGTACCCTCATCTTCTATCGTCGGGCATATGGAGATTGAAGGGGTAAGCATTCCTATTTCAGGAATAGCGGGTGATCAGCAAGCAGCGCTTTTCGGGCAGACATGCTTTGAACAGGGTGAAGTTAAAAATACTTACGGGACAGGATGCTTTATCCTGATGAATACTGCAGAAAAACCAGTCTTTTCTGATAAGGGATTAATAACCACAATTGCATGGAATTGCGAGAACAGGACATGTTATGCGCTTGAGGGCAGCATATTTAATGCTGGGTCCTCAGTTCAGTGGCTTAGGGATCAGATAGGGCTTGTTGAAACAGCTGCACAGACAGAAAGGATGGCTTATTCTGTTGATGATACCAATGATGTGTATTTTGTCCCCGCATTTACCGGTCTAGGAACTCCTTATTGGGATATGTATGCAAGAGGAGTAATTGTAGGTATTACAAGAGGGACAAACAAGAACCATATTGTAAGGGCTGTTTTGGAGTCTATGGCTTATCAGACCATGGATGTTATAGACTGCATGCAAGAAAGCTCAAATGTGCCTTTAAGAGCCTTGAAGGTAGATGGCGGTGCAAGTGCCAACAATTTTTTAATGCAGTTTCAGTCAGATATGCTTAACTGTGAAGTAATAAGACCTGCTATACAGGAAACGACTTCTTTGGGAGCAGCATTTTTAGCTGGTCTGGCTGTGGGTTTCTGGCAGGATGCAGAGGAGCTTAAAAGAATTGTCAAGAGAGACAGAGTATTCCTGCCTAAAGATTTTTTTGACAGGGAATACAGAAAAAAAAGATGGCATGATGCCATCAAAAGATCAATGAATTGGACAAGATAGTTAAAAATAGAAATCGTGATTGCCAATACTTCCATAAAAGTCGCATGAATCTGCAATCCATGTGCTCTTTGCTATTCTAGGGTTAAAGAAGAATAAACACCATGATACATTGTTATAACCATTTAAAGCGGCTTTTGCAGCAAGAATAGCATTTTCTGAAGGCTCATTGTATATTGTACCTGCAGACACAGGTGTAAATTGAGTTCCTCCTGCCTTGTCGAAAATAACTCCATATATCGTGTCTGGAAAATCATCATGTCTGACACGGTTCAACACCACATTTGCTACTGCTACCATTCCTTCATATGACTCATATCCAGCTTCTGCATACACTATCCTTGAAAGCCAGTAAACATCCTCATATGTGTATGAAGAATTAAAGAAAAAAGTATTCGTTGTAAGAAGTATAGAATCAGATACTTCATCATATAAGGTTTTTAAACCAAGAGAATCTGCCATTACTTTTAAAGATGCATATATTTTGCCGTTATAAATAAGGCTTGTAGCAGGGGCCTGTATCATAATGCCATTTTTGAGGAGGTAATTAGTTCCAGAATAAATAACATATGTATTATATCCGTCAGTTATAGTCACGCTTTTTGTCTCATTGTTCCATTCATACTGATAAAAACCAAAATAATCAAAGAATTCTGTTACTGGAAGGACCATATATCCGCCGACGATTAATTTGTCATTCGTAAAATTAATGTTTTTATAGTCATATATAACCGGTGAATTAGTAACCCAGTATGAGATACCGCTTGGAGATATCTCAGCATTTGCGCTAACATCAATTGACATTAACGGTGAGAGCAGAATTATGATGGCTAGTATCGAAGTTATTGTTCTTCTAAGTCTCAAACATTCCATTATTTTGAAATGATACACGAAAATACATGTGAATGCAATACCTAAATTTAAAATTGTGAACAAATTGTGAACAAAATCGATATTCGAACATCAGGTTTATCACCAAATAAAAAAAATAAAAAAAATTAAAAAAATATATTGACATATATTAACTGTCATGGTAAATTATGCGTGTACAAAGGCAAAACTGTAGAAATGCAGTGACGCAAAGCTATGGAGCTTCGTTCTAAGGGATCAAGCCCGCCAGGTTGCTACATTGGACTTAACAGGTTCGAATGTAGCTTTTTTATTAATAAAAAAGCTACAAACAGAACAATTGGGAGTCGACTATAAAAAGTTTAATGGGGCAAATGCAATGGCAGCAATGGTAACAGGAACAACTAAATATAATCTCCGTAGTCTGGAAATATTCTATTTACCCATACTGAATACAAAACTCGGAATTATACATTCATACTTAACCCAGTTGAGGATAAATGATCCTCTGATGGGTGTTCTTGTTGATGAAGCTTTTATGCCAGTAGCAGAGAGAACAGTTATATCAGAAAAAATTACATCATGGTTACTTGATAATCTTTTTGCAGATATTCAAAAATTCAGAGCAAGAAATGTGGAAGCAGAATGGTTCGGAGTATATATTCCAATCCGAATATTGACAAAACAGGATTTTTTAATGGATATATGCAAAAAAGCAGAGGAAAATAATGTATCTTCTAAAGAAATATGTCTTTGCTTAAATAAAAAAGTTCTATATGAGGATAATGCAAAAATTATGGAAATACTCTCACAAGCCAAAAATGAGGGTATTAAATCTATGATAATGGATTTTGGAGATGACTTCTGTCCCATATCGAGAATATCCAGTATAAAGACAGACTATGTTCATTTAAGCGACAACCTCACAGAAGCATTAAATTCTCCTAAAGATGAGAAAAGAAATACAGCATTAGCTCTGTATAATCTTTTAAATGCACTAAACATTGAAGTTATCACATCCTCAGTAAAAGATGATGAAACAGCAGGTAATCTTCCCGAAAGCTGTGTATTATGCACAGGTAAGCTTGCGGGTAACTACAGAAAGCCTAGGAGCGTAAGATAATGAGAAAAGATCCTTCAGTTACTAAAATCGCATATAGTGTACACAAGACTTCTCTCTTATTCAGGGCTCTGGTCATCAGCCTGATAGCAATAGTAATATTGTTATCCGCAGCTTACCTTGTCTCTGCTTTCTATGACAGATACAGCAGTTTTACAGTGTCTACATCATATAGCGGAAGCGGCAGCTCTGGAAAGGGAGGAAGCGATTCACAAAGCAGTTCTCTGTTAAAACTTGCATTGTCTTTAAGTGAGACTCCAGACTTTTTAAGTCCTACAAGCAGACTGGATGCTGATGCGATTGAGAACTGCACAAACATTTCAGGCTACAGCATTCCTGAGAATGTTGATTCCATTAACGGTCAGCATAATGGGGCAAATTACATAGCATATACATTCTATCTTAAGAATGCGGGTTCAGAAGCCGTCACATATGAATATGTTATAAACTTGCTTAATGTAACTCAGAATGTGGATGAAGCTGTCAGAATAAGGCTTTATGTAGATGGAAATCCGAATACATATGCCAAGACAAAGAAAGATGGAACAGGCCCGGAGAAAGATACGATTGAGTTCTTAACAGAGTCTATCGCAGTCAGAAGCAGACGTGCCTATTTCAAACCCGGAGACATTACCAAATTTACTGTCGTTATCTGGATTGAAGGGGATGATCCTGAATGTACAGATGACATTATTGGCGGGAAATTTAAAGTTACAATGGACATCACCATTGTAGAGGGATCTTAGAAAATATTGCTTTGCAAAAAGTATATTTAAATATTATAATAAAAAAGGAGTTATAAAAAAATGAAAACAATCAAAGCGAGACACAAACTGATACCGGCCATAATCATGTTGATAGTTGCAGCAATCACAATGAGCACAGCATCATATGCCTGGTTCACAATGAGTAACAGAGTAGAAGTAACAGGTATTAATCTGTCAGTAGTAGCACCAACGAACATACTGATTAGAGAAAAAGGTTCAGGAGCGGCATTTGCTAATTCAGTAGCATTAGATACAACAAGCGCTGGTTTTGGCGAACTTATGCATGCATCATCTACAACTGGTTTGAATTTCTATACAATCAGTGAGACGGATGCAAGAGAGGCGGACCCATTAACAGGCGCACTGACAGGTTCACCAACACTAATTCTAACAACAACCTCAGCTGCTGGTGATGTCGATGGTTATTATGTTGATTTTCAGCTGGAATTAGTAAATACAGGTGGAGAAGAAGTTAATGTTGGTTTAGAGAATTTGGTAATTACTGGAGTTACAACATCAGCTGCTGATTCTTTAAAAATTATTGATGCCGTTAGAATTGCAATACTGGACGAAGATAAGACTGATAATCTTGCAAAAGATGATAGTATTTTTGCTAAGGATTTAGCCCCAGCACTTGCTTATAAAGATGCAAATAACACAGAATTAACAACACCAATTGCATCACAGACAACTACTGCTTTACTTACACTTGTAGCTAATGGTGTTGCAAAGACAGACGCACCTGAAGGAACAACGACAATCACTGTTCGTGTATGGATTGAGGGTCAGGATGCAGATTGTATAACTGCAAATGCAGGAGCATCTTTTAACATAGAGTTTGAGCTTGTTGTAATTGAAATTGATTAGTCTTAATTAACTATTTACCTGCCCGTAGCCGCTAAGGCTGCGGGCGGGATGGGAACTTTAGTAAGTCGGCATTAGGCAGTATCAGTTGATTGCACTGATTTGCTTAATGGAAAAGATCTTTCATCGAGACTGAAAGACCTTTTCTGTTAAGTACAGATATGCGATTTATATAGTAAATTGGAGGCAGTTTATGAAAAAGGGGTTAAAGATAGTAGGGAATATATTGTTATGGTTATTTGTTGTAATAGCAGTATTCATGACAATAATTGCATTTTCATCTACTAAAAATCAAAACGGGGTTGCTGTAATATTCGGTAGAATGCCCATAACGATACTTTCAGAGTCTATGGATCCAACACTTAAGAAAGGTGACCTCATAATCAGTCATGAGTTATCAGCTGAAGAAAAAGGTACACTTAAGGAAGATGATATCATTACGTATAAAGTTGACCTAAATGGTGATGGTTTTATGGAACTTAATACTCATAGAGTCATTTCTGTGAGAAATTCTGGAGGGTATGTATACTACACTACGAAAGGCGATAATAATGCTATTGCGGATACACAGGAAGTACGGTATGACAATGTAGTGGGAATTTACAATGGAAGTAGAGTTCCTGGTGTCGGAAGCGTATTAAATTTCTTACAGACACCGACCGGTTTCTTAGTATGTGTAGTTATTCCTTTGGTATTGTTCCTGCTTTATGAGATATATAACTTCATAAAAGTAATGATATCCATGAAGACAGATAAACAAAGCAAACAATATGAAGAAGAGATTAAGAAAAAAGCTATTGAAGAATACCTTGCTAAGCAGAATGCTGAACAAGGAAAAGCTGAGAGCGATTCTGATTCTTCTAAATCTTGATTTAAATCTTAATAAAGGACAAATTTAAGGTATGGATGCGTTTTTAGGTTGGTTTTTCGAATTTATGAACTTCATGCTACAGGGAGTAATCCGTTTCTTTGTAGGCATTTTTGAAGGAATCGTTCAGACTTTCAATGTCGTACGATATATAGAGATATTCAGAAGCCATTATCAGCAGTTTAAATTTCTCGACTGGGTGTTTTCTATTCTTGCCATTATTCTTATATTAGCTGTATGGCTTACTATAATACTGCTTGTCGTTTTTGCAATTAGAAGGATTATACGGCTTAGGAAGAATACGATAACACAGGAAAGCATATTTGAAGAAATAACTGATTTGCATAAAGAGATACTAAGGCTCAATGATGAAAAAGACAGAATCCTTTCCTTGAAAGTCTCACAAGCAGGTATATCAGCAAAAGAGCTAGCCAAAGAATTATCTGATATTACTGAGAAATCTTATGAAAAAATCAATCAGATGGAAGGTGTAAGCATTCCTGATATGGAAGCAGCCGAAGATTATGCTAAATCACAAGCGCCTGCTGCAGCTGAAGTTGTCGTTGAATCCAGATTCTCAAAACTTATTGAAGTTGATCAGAAGTATACATATTATACTCCTTTGGAATATTATTCCGGTTTCACTTTAGAGCAGCTTTGCCAGGATTTCCGTAATTTCGCATGCAGTAAGATGAATTTGTATTATGAACTGGAGATGATGCGTATACTTATTGCAAGTATGGCTTCAACCAAACTCATATTATTGCAAGGAATATCCGGAACAGGAAAAACATCACTGCCATATTGTTTCGGTAAATTCATCAAGAATGATGCCACAATGGCATCAGTACAGCCTTCATGGAGAGACAGGACTGAACTATTCGGATACTTTAATGAATTCACTAAGAAGTTTAATGAAACGGAAGTTTTAAGAAGGATTTATGAATCTTCATATAATGATGATATCAATATGATAGTGCTTGATGAGATGAATATTGCACGTGTAGAATACTACTTTGCTGAAATGCTGTCAGTACTAGAGATGCCTGATCCAGAACAATGGAAACTTGAGCTTGTACCAAGCTCCTGGACTTCAGACCCAAGAAATCTTGTAGGTGGAAGGTTAAAAATACCAGAAAACATTTGGTATCTTGGCACAGCTAATAATGACGATTCCACATTTGCAGTTTCTGATAAGGTATATGACCGTGCATTCACTATAAATTTCGAATCAAAGGGACAGCCTTTTGATGCCCCTATGACTGAAGCAAGACCTATAAGTTTCTCTTATCTTGAAGAGCTTTATTCAGATGCTTGGGAAAAATATCCTGTTTCAAAAGAAAATCTTGATAAGATTGCAAAACTGGATATATATATAATTCAAAAATTCAGAATCGCTTTTGGTAATCGTATCATGAAACAACTTTATGAGTTTGTTCCAGTATATGTTGCATGCGGCGGTTCAGAAATTAATGGTATTGATTACGTTCTATACACAAAAGTCTTCAGAAAATTTGAAAGCCTTAATCTGTCACTTATAAGAGAAGATTTGAAAGAGCTTATTGCATATCTTTCCAAAAGTTTTGGAAAAAACAACATGAATGAGTGTAAGAATTATCTGGAACGGCTCCAAAGGATGTATTGATGATTCACAAAGGAGGAGTTAATCTTGCCAAGATACAGCAAAAAGTTATTGCTTGATGATAATCAGAAAAATTCCATATACGAGGATACAAAAGATTTCATATCATATATTTATGAGGATTATGATTTCTATCAATCTCTTGTGCGGTTACTGGATAAGGGCAAGACTGACGCAGTTATCTATAAAAAAGTCCTTCAGAAGAATATAGATGAATTATGGGTAAGAAAAATTGAAGAAGCTTTGCCTTATCTGGATACTGCATTAAGGACTGTAAGAAAAGACATCAAAGAAGTTGAAGAGATAAAGCCTATAGAATTATCAAGAAGCATAACCGTAAAATCCTTACAGCATCTTGCAACCCATACCAACTTTATTGACAGCATAGATGAAAAAGGCAATATAATACCTAACAAGATACTGAATGTGTATAAAGATGAAGATATGCTTACTTATGAAAACAAGTTCATTAATACCTTAATATACAAATTAGGTCTTTTTATCGATGTCAGATATGAAAAATTAAAGCAATATGGTGCAGACGAAGTATCCAATGTGATGTCATTAGATATCGAAACAAAAGTTGTTGACACACAGGTCAAGATGAGCATTACAATACAGACAAAAGACGGGGTTGACGAACAGGATACAAAAGGGAATATTAATATTTTTGAGGACATGACGAAATCATCTCTATGGTTAAGAGTCGTTAGAATCAGAAAAATTATTCAGCAATACCAAGCTTCACAATTTATATCTCAAATGGGAAAAGCATATATCCGTCCTCCTGTAATGAGGACTAATGCAATATTAAAGAATGTTCATTTAAGGCAGTGTCTGGAGCTTTGGTTATTTATTGAAAGTTACGAAAGTGCCGGATTTGAAGTTGAAAGCAGCTCTTCATCAGAAAAACCAAATAATGAATTGATGGAGAATTTATATAAGCTGCTTTCCTTCCAGTATGTCATATTCAGAAAAAACACATCTGACAAGATTGATGATGTTATAACTGACAGCAAAGCAAAGGTCAGATACAATGCAAGATTCAAAAAGATGGATACTGAAGAATTCACTGATGAGTATGAATTTTTAAATCCGAATGTGAAGAAAGTGTATATAGAACAGCTAAGCAGAAAAAATACAAAACTGACTAAAGAGGAATTGAAGATCCGTAAAGCTATAGAAAGAGCGTTAAAATCAGAAAAGATGTATGAAGCTGAACAGAAAAAAGCAGTTCTTGATAAACAGAAATCAAAAGAGAAATAGTTATCGTAATGTTTAACAGATTGAGGTATATATGAAGATATTTATTAATAGAAAAAAGAGCAAATGGGTTATTACAGTTATATTTGCTATTTTATTGATTTTTCTCATACTTTTAGTCGGAAATATGATTTATTCGCAGATAACCCATAAAGTACCTGCTTTTTTCGGATACAGCGTAATGAATATTATTTCACGAAGTATGGAACCTGACATTCCAAAAAATACCTTTATATTGATACAGAGAGTTGACCCTGAACTTCTGAAGGAAGGGGATATAATAACGTTCTATTCATCAGATCCGACTATAAAGGGGCTGCCAAATACTCATAGGATTATTCAAATAATTTTTGAAGACAACCAAAAGCTTTTTGTAACCAAAGGGGATGCGAATGCAATACCTGATTTATATGACGTAAAACCGGAAGATATAATTGGAGTATATGTTAAGAATATAGCTTCATTAGGCAAACTGGGTGCTGTTTTTCAAAATAAAACATTTATATTTATCCTTCTTGTAGTACCAGCTGCAGTATTATTTGTTCTTGAGATTATAAATCTTACAAAAACAGCTAAAAATATAAAAAAGGATGATGACGCTCAGGAAGCTGTAAAGGAGGATGAGAAGATTGACCCAACCGGAAAATCCGAGTGAAGAAAAGGATAAAAAAGAAAGAAAAGGATTTATAAAGAAGATTTTCGGCTCGGAAAGTAATGACATTCCTGATGATGCAGAATATCAGAGCCTCCTTAGAAAAAACTTTTATAATTACGACCAGATCAGTAAGAAAAGGCAATTGTCTTCACTGCGTATAACAGTAATGGTTCTTACAGTTATTCTGATAGTAATACTGTCTCTTTATGTAGTCCATCTAAATGATTCAACACTTCTTCTAGATAAATTAATCAGTTCCTCAAGGGAATATGTTTATGAAAATGTGATGTATGTTGACAACAGCATTATTTATACCGAAGTAGTATCAGAACTGAATGTTATGAGGACATTAATGAATCATAATGGAGAACCTGGAAAAAGGCAGTATGCCATAAGCGAGTTATATTATATAGCCATACAGCTGCCAGATGCCTTTATTAAGCACAGAACGGATGTATATGATGCTTTTAAGAATCTTGAAGAGGGAAGACTGGAAGTAGGGTATAAGCTCATAGAGGAACTTTTGGTGAAGATAGTGGAAGAAAGAAAATAGGAGGTGCATATGTTTAACAAACTTAGATTAAAAAGCAGTATAAAAAAGAATATCAAGCAGATTGAAGAATTGGAAAAGAAACGTTACCGTTCGCAATCAGCATTAGTTGAAGCAATTTTAAAACATGAGACCCCTTCAGATGAGGATGTCGAGTATTTTAACAAATACACTGCAGAAATAGACAAGCTCAGACGGGAAATACGCTCCATGAACAAGGAGATAGATAATCTTTAGATTATAAATGCAGAGGGATAAATTGAAGAAGAAAATAAGCTTTAAAAGTGCATATCTTTTCCCTTTAATGATAATAATCATGTTCCTTCTGCTGTTTATAATGCTGTTCCAGATGCGTTTTTCCATTACTCAGTTTGTAATGGAGCAGGCTGCTGCAGATAATGAGATGATAACAAAAGAAAAATCTGCTTTATTTGATTCCTTATTAGACAATATGTCATTGGAAGCAAAAGGTATATTGAATTATGCAGAGTTTTCATTTATCAATATGCATAATGAGTACGATGCAAGAGAATCCATAAATGATTATTACTATAACACTAATTGTGTTAAGTTTATTTATTTCATGCGGGATGGAAGAATATATGACCAGGATGCAAGGCTTTATCTGACTATAGAGGATAACCTCAAGCAGCTGGAATCTTCAAATGAAATCGCTTTAAGCAAACCATTTTATGACTCGAATGCAAAAACTGAGCTAATCATCATTTATATGCCAAGCCAGGATGCTGATAGTAATGTTTCAGGAATTGCTGCGTATTACAGGGTATCAGGCATATACACTATCGGTGAATTCTATGTTTCAGATGCCGGTTCATACTATATAGTCGACGAAGAGGGTACTGCCGTATTCGAAAAAGACAAGGGGATAACTGTAAAATCACTACTGGAAAGTTATGCTTTTCCTGAATCTGACATTTTGAATATCTTAAAATTCATGCAGTCAGAAGGAAATATAGATACAGTGATAAGTTCATTTGACAGCGCTGTTGTAAGCGTCAGCAGTATTCAGAATATTGTTGACTGGTATGTCATATCTTTAATTCCTTCTACAGTAATCTCAGGCAAGACATCATATGTCATTGAGCAGACAATGCTTATATCCGTTATTATTATGGCAGTTTTTATCATATTCGTTATAATATTCCTTGCTACAGACAACAGATCTTTAAGAAAGATGGAAAGGCTTCAGAACATTGATCCAGTTGCAGAATGTGCAAATCAATATAAGTTTGAAATTGACTCAGGAGAGCTGATTAAAGCCAACAGAACAACACAATATGCCATAATATACATTAATATACTGAATTTCAAGAACATCAAACAGCTTTTACCGATAAGTGAAGTTAACACAATGATTAAGAATCTTTCAGATATATTGAGAAAAAGCATGATAAAAAACCTTGAAACATATGGACGTACTTCTGATGGCAGAATGATAGCATTACTTATGTATAAAGAGATTCATGACATAGAAGAAAAATTTAACGATATAATTGAAAAACTTAAATCAATAGGTCCGGTAAGCGGATACATGATGAGGATAAATGCAGGAGTCTACTGTATTGACAGAAATGCCAATTATCAGATTTCTGAAATGATAGACAGAGCTTCTTTTGCGCAAAATTCGCTCAAGGAGGATTCTAATGTCAATTTAGAATTCTATCACCAAAAGAGCCATGACGACCTTCTAAGGACGATTGCTCTTGAAGGATTTATGGAAAAAGCTCTAAGTAATGAGGAATTCATCATTTATTATCAACCTAAATACGATCTTGTCAATAACAGGATTTATGGAGCTGAAGCCTTAGTGCGCTGGATAAGGCCTAATGAAGGAATAGTCCCTCCTTCTCAGTTTATAAATCTCTTTGAAAGAAGCGGTTATATTTCACAGCTTGACAAGTTTGTATTTACTGAAGTATGTAAATTTCAGAATAAAATGATTAAACAGGGAAACAGAATTATACCTATTTCTGTTAATGTATCAAGAGCTAGTGCGGAAAAAGACGGTTTCATTGAATATTATGTTAATACAAAGAATTCATATGGTATAAAAGACGGATTTTTAGAACTGGAATTTACGGAAAGCAGAGCCCTGGAAGATTATGATATATTGAGTAAAAGAATAAAAGAGCTCAAGAAATTTGGATTTGTATGTTCTATAGATGACTTTGGAGCAGGATATTCGTCATTTAAAGCATTGCAGGCTTTAGATTTTGATATAATTAAGCTAGATGCCGCATTCTTAAAAACAAACAATAGCAATCCTTCAAAAAATGTCAATCTTCTTTCCGGCGTAATAACTTTAGGCAAGACTTTGGGAATGAGAATTATAGCAGAAGGCGTAGAGACACGGCAAGAACTTAATTTACTGAGAGAGTTGAATTGTGATGCTATTCAGGGATATATATATGCAAGACCGATGTCTACTGCTGATTTTATAATATTCGTTGATAAAGCTCTTAGAATTAAAACAGAAAGTGAAAGCTTTATAGGATAAGTACGAAATATGCCGAGAATAATAGCAGGAAGCAGAAAAAGTTTAATATTAGAAGGACCTAAAGGACAGAATGTCCGTCCAACATATGACAGGACTAAAGAGAATCTATTTAATATTATAAGTGCAAGATATCCAATAGAAGAATCATATGTACTGGATGTATTCTCTGGTACAGGCAGTATAGGGCTGGAATGCCTTTCCAGAGGCGCAAAACAGGCAGTATTTATTGATAAGGATATTTCACTGACAAAAAGGAATATTGTAAAATGCGGTTTTTCTGATAGTGCCAGAACCATCCAGAGTGACTGGCAGTCTGCATTAAGGATTCTAAAAAAAGAAAATAAGAAATTTACACACATTTTTCTTGATCCTCCATACAATACAGGGCTATATGAAAGAATTATTGAAAACAGTGATTTGTATGATATAATGGGAAATAATAGCGTTGTAATTGCAGAACTGTCAGAAAAAGATATTGTGCTGGAAAACCCTGCAAAACTTGTGCTGACAGACAAAAGAAGGTATGGAATCTGCGTATTCGCGTTTTATATTAAGGGGAACTATGAAGATTTGGATATGTCCGGGAAGTTTTGATCCGGTTACAAAAGGACACATAGATATTATATCAAGAGCAAGCGTAATGTGCGACAAGCTGATTGTCGCTGTAGGCGAAAACAAGTTTAAGAAAAGTGTGTTTACAATTGATGAAAGAATAGATTTTATAAAAAGATCTCTAAACGGGATGAAGAATGTCGAAGTTGAATGCTTCCATGGGCTTTTAATTGATTATGCAAGGAGAAAGAACGCTATATGCATAGTCAAAGGTTTACGCGCAGTGTCGGATTTTGAATATGAAATGCAAATGGCTTTTCTAAACAAACGAATGGATGAGAATATAGAGACAGTATTCCTAATGACAAATATTAATTATTCATTCTTGAGCTCATCAGCAGTAAAGGAACTTGCTTTGCACGGAGGCCCTATAGAAGGATTGATACCTGATGGTATAATAGATGATGTAAGAAAAAAATTTCTTTTAAATAATGTGAGGTAATGTAATGGATAACAATACTATGAATGAATATGAGATAATTGAACAGATGGAAGATCTTGTAACCAGCGCTAAACAGACTGTCTTTTCTGACAAGGTATCTATTAGCAAAGATGAGATGCTGGACTTGATTTATTATCTTAAAAATGCTATCAAACAGAGAGATCAGGAAGAAGAAGCAAAGAACAAGGAACTTCTTCGTATGATACAAGAATCGAAAACCAAAGAACAGGTATCACCTCCAAGTGAAATCACTGTATCAGAAGATGCTAAAAAAGAAGCTAATGATATTAAGAAAGCAGCATTAAGGTACGCAGACGAGTTACTCGCATCAGTTCAGGGAAGTATTGAAAAAACCTTAAGTATTATTGTTTCCAACAGGGATGAACTAAACCAGTAAGCATTAATAATGTATCTTACCCGTTACCTTATGTAGCGGGTATTTTATTTATAACTTAAAATTGATATAATCTAGGATATGGATAATTTGCAGAATAGGAATTCAGCGGATTGCATAGTATTTGATGAACAGGCTGAGTACTGCCATCAAATAGCATCGATGAACCGCGGAAGAAATTTAAAATACTATATAGAAACCTTGGGATGTCAGATGAATGAAGCGGACAGCGAGCAGATTTCGGGAATGCTGATACAAATGGGATATACAGATACACTTGATATTGCGAAAGCAGATATTATCGTTTTCAATACTTGCTGTGTTAGAGAGAATGCAGAATTCAAACTCTATGGCCACATTGGAAAACTCAAAACAGTGAAGCAGTTAAAAGAGGGACTTCTGATTGTCATATGCGGATGCATGATGCAGCAGAAGCATATTGTAGAGAAGATTAAAAAGAGCTACAAACATATAGATATTGTTTTTGGTACGCATAACCGGCATGAATTCCCAAAGCTTTTATTTAGAAGGATTACTGAAAAAAAGAAAATATATGAGGTATGGGAGGATAATAAAGGTATTATTGAAAAAGTTCCGGTTAAAAGGAAAAGCATAATAACTGCTTTTGTTCCTATTACCTATGGATGTGATAATTTCTGTTCATACTGCATAGTGCCTTATGTGCGCGGAAGAGAAAAATCAAGAAATCCTGAAATGATTAAGAATGAAATTATTAATCTTGCCTCTGAGGGAATAAATGAAATAACGCTGTTAGGGCAGAATGTGAACTCATACAACTGTGGTATGGATTTTCCCGGACTGCTGTACTACATATCTGATATATCCGGAATTGACAGGATAAGATTTATGACAAGCCATCCAAAGGATCTTTCTGATAACCTTATAAAAGCCATGAAGGAAATACCCCAAATGTGTTCTCATATTCATCTTCCTTTACAATCAGGCAGCAACAGTATCTTAAAGCAGATGAACCGGAAATATACTAAGGACGAGTACCTTTTTCTGATTGAAAAGATTCGTGAATCCCTCAAAGATATTACGATAAGCACAGATATTATTGTAGGATTTCCAGGAGAGACAGAGGATGATTTTCAAGAGACTCTTCAAGTATACGAAAAAGCAGGTTTTGATTTCGCATACACTTTTATCTATTCAAAACGAAGCGGTACTCCTGCTGCAAATAGAGAGGATCAGATACCGGATGATGTAAAGAACAGAAGATTTGCAAAACTGATAAGTCTTGTTAACGACATGACTTTAAAGAGTAACATTAATGATGAGAATAAGGTTTTACAGGTTCTTGTGGAAGGGAAAAGCAGAACTGACGATCTTGTGATGACGGGCAGAACAAGGAGCAATAAGATTGTTAATTTTAAATGTGATACTGATTTTACAGGCAGTCTTATTGATGTTAAAATAGTAAAAGGCCATACATGGCACTTAGAAGGAGAAAAAATATGATATTTGACAAAGTTGACGAATTAAGTAAATTAATCGAGGAGACAAAACAATATTCCGATTATTTGGAAGCAGAAGTAGAGCTGGAGAATGACGGCCACGGTATAGACATGGTTAATGCGTTTTCTGATCTTCAGCAGGAATACATGAAGACATACAATGAAGGTAACCATGACGAGATAATCGCTTTGGAGAATGTATTGGAATCAAGACATTCTGAGCTTATGAATTACGCTGCAACAGGCAATTACATAAGAGCAAAACAGGCTTTGGATGAACTCTTACAGCAGATAACTAACAAGATAATGCAGAATCTCGGATTAGATGCAGGTCATGATGGATGCGGATGCTCATGCGATGATGGATGCTCATGTGATGATGGTTGTGAAGAAGGCTGTTGCGGAGGCTGCAACTAAATGGAAAATCTCACACCTATGATGAAACAGTATCTGAAAACAAAGGAACAGTACAAAGACTGCATCCTTATGTTTCGTTTGGGTGATTTTTATGAGATGTTTTTTGATGATGCTCTTACTGCATCAAAAGAACTGGAAATAACGCTAACCGGAAGAAATTGCGGTATGGATGATAGGGCGCCCATGTGCGGCGTACCCTATCACAGCGTTGATCCATATGTAGCTAAGCTTATAAAAAAAGGATATAAAGTAGCAATATGCGAGCAACTGGAAGACCCTGCATTAGCTAAAGGAATAGTTAAAAGGGATGTCACTAGAATTATCACTCCTGGAACGGTTAATGAGAATACTTTACTGGACGAAAAAGAAAACAATTATATAATGTCTCTTTTTAAAAGAGGTGATGTCTATTCATTAGCTGTATGCGATGTCTCAACTGGAGAATTATACAGCTGTCAGATAATATATGGTAACACTCTTGAAAAACTGATAAATGAAATTGTTAAATATAAACCCAAAGAAATTATATCGAATTTTGACACGCAGTTTGTTAAAGAACATATAAATGTATATATTTCTGAAATTCCATTGACATTATTCGAGTCATCTTTCCCGGAAATATCTATTAAAAGCAAAATTAAGACAAATGACTTTGATATTTGGAGGAATGCATGTTCAGCTCTCTATAAATATCTGCAGGAAACAAGAAAATCTGATATTTCACATATTACTTCAGTCAATGTGTATGAAGCAGAGCAATATATGTCTCTTGACTATAATGCAAGATATAATCTTGAACTCACAGAAAACTTGAGGGATAAAAAGAGGTATGGTACTTTATTATGGGTACTAGACAATACATCCACTTCTATGGGTTCAAGACTATTGAAAAAATGGATTGAGCAGCCTTTAAATGACATTAATGATATAAATTTGCGTCTTGATTCGGTTTCTGAACTTAAAGACAAATATATAATGCGTCAAGAAATAATGGAACTTTTAAAGAGCGTGTATGATATAGAAAGGCTAGTTTCAAAGACTGTAATGGCAAATGCCAACGGGAAAGACCTTATTGCTTTAAAAAATTCATTATACAAGCTCCCTTATATCAAGCAGCTGTCTGTTAAGCTTGAAACTGCTTTATGTATAGAATTAGATAAGGATGTTGATGTTTTCGATGATTTGTGCAGCCTTATAGAAAGAAGCATCAATGAAGACTGCCCTCTGATTTTACGTGAAGGCAATCTGATTAAATCAGGTTTTGATAGTGAAGTTGATGAATTAAGAAAAGCATCTCATGGAGGTAAAAGCTGGATAATAGCTTTTGAGGAAAAGGAAAAAGAAAGAACCGGCATCAAGAAGCTAAGGGTATCATATAATAAAGTTTTCGGGTATTATATTGAGGTTACAAACAGTTTTACTGACCAGGTTCCTGATGATTATATAAGGAAACAGACACTTGTAAACAGTGAAAGATACATAACGCAAGAACTCAAAAATATGGAGGAATCCATATTAGGTGCTGAGGAAAAACTTATCAGGCTTGAATATGAGATCTTCTGCAAAATAAGGGATATTATTGCTTCCAATGCCGAAAGACTCTTAAAAACAGCATACAGCCTTTCTGTAATGGATGTACTGTGCTCGCTTAGCGAAGTAGCTGACAGAAACTTATATGCCCGGCCGGAAATAACAGCTGTATGCGAGATTGATATCAAGGAAGGGAGACATCCTGTAGTAGAAAGAATGCCGACATGTCCTGAATTTATGCCTAATGACTTGTTTATAAATGATTCCACAGACAAGACACTGATTATAACAGGTCCTAATATGTCAGGGAAGTCCACATATATGAGACAAGCCGCCCTTATAACTATAATGGCTCACATAGGATCATTTGTACCAGCCCAATCTGCAAAAATAGGTATAACAGATAAAATATTTACAAGAATTGGGGCAAGCGATGATCTTGCAGGTGGGAAAAGCACATTTATGATGGAGATGAGCGAACTTGCATATATTCTGGAAAATGCTACAGACAGGTCTTTATTGATACTTGACGAAATAGGCAGAGGTACAAGCACATTTGACGGATTATCAATCGCTTGGGCAGTGATTGAATATTTGAATGAAACTAAATCATTACGGACATTGTTTTCCACTCATTACCATGAGCTTACTGTTCTAGAAGATAAATTCTTAGGTGTCAGAAACTATTTCATATCAGCAATTAAAAAAGATAAGGATATAGTATTCTTACGAAAAGTTAAAAGAGGAGCAGCTAATGAAAGTTATGGGATAGAAGTAGCACGTTTAGCAGGAGTACCAGAACAGTTAATTGTCAGAGCAGGGGAATTTCTCTCAGAACTGGAGAAAAGTGAGAACAAAAAAGCACGTATAAAGAAAAAGGAATCTTTTATGGAAGGCCAGATAGGAATACTGGAGTTTAATAAGAGGGATAATGGATATAAGGAAATTATTGAAATACTTAATCATTGTGATATTCAAAAGATGACGCCTTTGGAAGCATTAAACAAACTATATGAGTTAAAAAGCAAAGTATGAGGTAATCTTTTATGAGCGGTAAAATTATAATACTGGATGAATTCACATCGAATCAGATAGCCGCCGGAGAGGTAGTTGAAAGACCTGCATCTGTCCTTAAGGAACTTATTGAGAATTCAATTGATGCAGGAGCAGATAGAATAGAAATTGAAATAAAAAATGGCGGTATCGGATATATAAAAGTCTCAGATAATGGTAAAGGTATTGAACAGGAGGATATTCCCATGGCTTTTGAAAGACATGGGACAAGTAAAATCCGACAGATATCAGATTTATCAAATATAACCACTATGGGTTTCCGAGGTGAAGCCTTGCCAAGTATCGCTTCAGTCTCAAATGTCACTTTGACAACAAGGACTTCTGAAAATGAATATGCGGTAAAAGCTGTATTTGAAGCCCTGCAGCTTAAAAGCATAACAAAAGCAGCCCGAGCGCCAGGTACGACAGTAGAAGTGAGAAATCTGTTTTTCAATACACCGGCAAGATATAAATTTCTCAAAGGAGATATTCAGGAAACAAGATATTGCACGGATATAGTTTTAAGGTTGGCATTGGCAAATACTCATGCAGCTTTTATAATGATTTGCAATAATGAGGAAGTTATAAGGACAAACGGCGATAGTGAGCTTATTAACAGCATATACGGAGTATATGGCAGGGATATAGCAAATGACATAATAAAAGTTAATGCCCAGTCAGAAGGATTCTCTGTTTCCGGATATATAGGCAAACCATTTGCATCAAGAGGAAACAGGCAGCATCAAAGCTTATTTGTTAATAACAGATATGTGAAATATCCAGAACTGAATATATCAATAGAAAGAGCCTATGAAACCCGTATTATGAAAGGTAAATTTCCTTTCTATGTATTAAAGCTTGATATTCCAGCTCAAAATTTAGATGTTAACGTGCATCCTGCTAAGACAGAGGTTAAAATTTCGAATATAAGTGACATATTCGGGAAGCTTAATTTTATTATAAAAGAAGCGTTAGATAAGGAACAGGAGGTATTTGTACCTTCTTCAATTAAACCTACATATATAAAATCAGAAGAGAAAAAGGAAGAGAAAAATACGATTATAGATTTTAATGATCAGTTGTCAAAGTTTTCTGAAGAAGTACATCAGATACAACAAAACAGTAATATTTTTAATGAACAGAAAACAGAATACAAAGAACAAACGAAAGATAATGCTGTAAATACAGGTAAATTTGATAAAGAAAATATTATAAAAAATGAATATGATATAAAACCATATAAAATAGCAGGGCAGATATTTAATACATATATAATAATTGATAAGAATGAGTATATTTATATAGTCGACCAGCATGCAGCTCATGAAAAAATGGTTTATGAATTATTAAAAAAAGATTATGAGAACAGAACTGTTATTTCACAGCAGATAATGGTCCCAATTGAAGTTGTAATTACAAGTACCGAAATGCAATTCATATCACAAAATTCAGAGTTTATAAGAAGGGTAGGATTTGATTACTCCGAATTCGGTAAAAATTCAATTTTAATAAGGGAAATACCATCTACAATAAACGAATGCGATATAAAAGATGCATTCAAAGCCATGCTTGATGATATGCAGAATGAAAGAAAAGATAAAGTTCATACCGCACTATATTCACTTGCTTGTAAGGCTGCAGTGAAAGCCAACAAAAAGCTTGATGAAAAGCAAATGCAGTATATATTTGAAAATTTGATGAAACTGGATAATCCATTCACTTGTCCACATGGCAGACCGACAATGATAAAAATGACAAAGTATGATTTCGATAAGTTCTTTAAAAGGATTGTATAATGAATAATGTCATAATCATTACTGGCCCCACAGCATCTGGAAAATCATCAGTATCATTATCTCTTTGCGAGAGAGTTGATGGTGAAATAGTATCAGCAGATTCAATGCAGATATACAGATATATGGATATAGGCACTGCAAAACCCAATAAAAAAGAGTTAAATAAAGTCAGACATCATATGATTGACATATGTGACATTGCTCATAACTACTCTGTAGCTCAATACAAAAAAGCAGCAGTTGATTGTATAAATGACATAATAAACAGAAAAAAAATCCCTATAATAACTGGCGGAACAGGACTTTATCTCGATGCTTTACTATATAACATCGATTTTCATAAAGAAGAAAAAAGCAACAGAGATTATTTTGAAAACTATCTTAAAAATAATGGTAAGGATAAATTATATCATCTTCTTATGAAGAGAGATGCAGCTGCGGCTTTATCAACTCATCCAAACAATACAAAAAGAGTATTAAGGTATCTTGATATACTCAGTAATTATGAAGGAACTCTGGATGAATATAAAAAAAATGCTTTAAACAATTCGGGTTCTTTTATATTCAGTATGTATATTCTGGAAATGCCAAGAGAGGAACTATATTTAAGAATAGAAAAAAGGGTTGAAGAAATGCTTAAAGCAGGATTAGTTGAAGAAGTAGAAGGTATCCTGAACAGGGGATATGATACCAACTGTAACGCTTTATCAGCTATCGGATACAAAGAAATTGTGGAATATCTCAGAGGTTTATGTACCTATGAAGAAATGGTAAATATACTTAAGCAGAATACAAGAAATTACGCAAAAAGACAGATAACATGGTTTAAGAAATATAAGCATGCGAAATTTATCAATCCTCTAGTATATGCAGATGTAAATGAAATAGCAGAGTATATTAAGACAGATATCAGTTAAAAATCCTGAAAACCCCAAAAACCTTACCTAAAATTTGCAGATCCTTGTATACATATATCGGTTCATAATTAATATTTTCCGGCTGAAGACGTACTCTGTCTCGTTCTCTGTAAAATGTTTTGACTGTTGTTTCATTATCTATAAGTGCAACAACAATGTCCTTATCATATGCTACTTCCTGTTTTTTAACCAATATCATATCATTATTATGAATACCGGCATCAATCATACTGTCACCCTTGACTTTAAGCATGAATGTGACCCCGCTCTTAAGATATGCTTCAGGTACAGGGAAATATTCTATAATATTTTCGACAGCAAGAATAGGTGTTCCCGCTGCCACATTTCCAATGACCGGGACTTCAACTACCGGGACAGCTTCTTGTTTTGATAATGTCAGAGAACGGGAAATTGAGTCATTTTTCTCAATGTAACCTAAACGTTTGAGCTTGTTTATATATGAATGTGCAGTAGATGTAGATGGAATATTCATGTCTTTGCATATATCCCTGACTGAAGGAGCATAACCTTTCTCACGGATGAAATCCCTTATATATTCATAAGTCTGTTCCTCTCTGATTGATAGATAATCTTTCATTATTAATACCTCCGCTGCTATATATGTCAATTATAGCACAAAACATAAGTTCGTGTAAACAAATGTTTGATTAATTATACTCACTCAGTTGATAATATTGTTTACTTGAAACAGAAAATATGCAATGATATAATTGTGAAAATGAAAGGAATCAACTATGAAAAAAACAATTCTATCCCTAAACTGCGGAAGTTCCTCACTTAAATTTAACATTTTCAATATCAATGAAGATATGACAGTTACACCAATATTAAATGGTATTGCAGAAGAAATCGGCAATATAAGAAGAAGTACCATGAGGTTTTCATTTAATGGTGAAAAATGCAAATATCCTATATCTCTAGAGACACATGAGGACGCGCTCACAGAGATGTTTGAAGTTTTTTTAAAGAACGGTATTGAGAAAGAAAGCATATGCGCAGTAGGTCACAGAATAGTACATGGGGGTCCTATATATACGAAAAGCACTCTTATAACAAATGATGTGAAAGAGCATATCAAAGCCTTATTTTCAGTCGCTCCGCTGCACAATCCACAAAATTATATCGGTGTTGAAGTCACAGAGAAACTGCTTCCTGGTGTCCCTAATGTAGCTGTATTTGACACAGCATTTCATGGTACTATGGGATATGAAGCTTTCAGATATGCAATACCTGCAAAATGGTATCAGGATTTTTTAGTAAGAAGATACGGATTTCATGGTACAAGCCATTTATATGTATCTAAAAGAGCAGCTGTTCTGCTTAAGACACCGTATGACCAATTCACATGTGTGACAGCTCATCTTGGAAATGGATCTAGCATAACAAAAGTTGAAAACGGAAAGAGCAAGGATACATCAATGGGGTTCACTCCGCTTGAAGGTGTGATAATGGGAACAAGATGCGGCGACATAGACCCTGCAATAATCGCTCATGTTGCCGGCAGATATGCTGAAGAAGGAATGGATAAATGCGATGCATATGAAAAGACAACAAAAATGCTTAATAAGGACAGTGGATTGAAGGGTCTTGCAGGAACAAACCTTATGCAGGATATAAGGGCAAAAGCTATTGAAGGCGATGAAGAAAGCATGCAGATTGTAGATATCTACTGTTACAGGATAGCTAAATATATTGGTGAATATGCATGTACAACAAATAATCTAAAAGCAATTGTCTTTACAGCAGGAGTAGGGGAAAATGAATGGTTTGTAAGACAGAGGGTGCTTGAAATGTTAAAAGCATTTGCTTTTGAAATAGATAATGAGGCAAACAAGATCAGAGGAGAGGAAGTAGTTATCGGAAAAGGAAAGTTCGCCGGTAATGATGTTTACGCAATGGTCATTCCCACTGATGAAGAGCTTATCATTGCATATGATACTCTTGCAATAGGTTATCTTGGCGAACAGGCTCCGACGGTATATCCGTTTGAAAAAGTATAAACCTGATGACAAATTTAAAAGATATTTTGAGAAACACATATCAGTAATTGATAGGATTCATGAGTACGGCTATAAAGCATACTTTATAGGAGGGTGTGTTCGTGATGCTGTTATGGATAGAACTCCTGCAGACTTTGACATTGCTTCAGATGCAGAACCTGATGAAATCAAGAAAATGTTCGCTAACGTAAAGGAAACCGGAATTGCATTTGGTACTGTGACTGTAAAAACTGATAACAGCAGCTATGAGATTACAACATTCAGAAAAGAATCCGGTTATTCCGATAATAGAAAACCTGACATTGTTACTTTTTCAAAAAGTTTGTATGATGATGTAAAAAGAAGAGATTTCACAATAAATACCTTGGCATATGACAAAAATCACATATTTGACTATTTCAATTCATATGATGATATAAAAAGCAAAGTCATTAAAACTGTAGGCTCACCAGAAAGACGATTTACCGAAGATGCATTAAGGATATTAAGAGCAGTTAGATTCGCATGCACGCTTGATTTTAATATTGACAGTAAAACTTTGGATAACATAATAAAATATTCATATCTCTTAAAGTCTATTTCAAAAGAAAGGATTTACAGCGAGCTTTCCAAAATCATCAGTAAATCGAGGAGTTTGAAAATACTTTTTGATACTGGTATTGCATATCAGATATTCATATATCCTCAGTATATTAATCAAGGTTTTCTGAAAGAGGGAAGTTTTGAATGCAGATTAACTCATTTATTTTACCATTACCCTGATCTGCATATGATAATTGAGGAGTTAAAAAACCTGAAAACTGATAATAAAACTGCCGATACCTTGCTAGAAGTTCTTAAATATATTGATAACGATACAGATGAATCATCAATTAGAAAACTTCTTACCTTGATCAGTAAAAGCAGCATTTCTATTATATTAGAATTTAAAGAGCAGTCCAGGGTTGTTTTAGATAAAGTAATCAGCGAAGGTTATATAACTAAGGCTAATGAGTTAGCAATATCTGGTCATGATATAATGGCAATGGGATATTCCAGGAACAGTATAAAAGAAATAAAAAATTTTCTGCTTAACAAAGTCATTTATGATATTTCATTAAATACAAAGGAAAAACTGGAAGATATAATAAAACACACATATAATATTCCGATTGTAAAGCAGTGACAGTTAATATATAATCTCTACGAAAAATTGAACTGGAGATAAACTTGAAAAAAGACAGGATAAGGAATTTTTGTATAATAGCGCATATAGACCACGGCAAAAGCACACTTGCTGACAGGCTTATTGAAAATACAGGATTATTGACAAGCAGGGAGATGTATGACCAGGTTCTGGATAATATGGATATAGAGAAAGAACGTGGTATAACAATTAAATCACAGGCAGTCCGTATGGTATATAAACACAAGGATGGCAAGGAGTATATACTTAATCTTATTGATACTCCTGGTCATGTGGATTTCTCATATGAAGTCAGCAGAAGCCTTGCTGCATGTGACGGTGCTGTACTTGTCGTGGATGCTGCGCAGGGTGTTGAAGCACAGACCTTGGCTAATGTCTACATGGCTATTGATAATGACCTTGAAATACTACCGGTTATTAATAAGATTGATCTTCCTGCCGCGAGGCCTGAATATGTTATAGATGAAATAGAAAATTTAATAGGAATTGAAGCACATCATGCTCCAAAGATTTCTGCAAAAAACCGTATAAATATAGATGAAGTATTGGAAAAGATAGTACAATATCTTCCTTCTCCGGAAGACAGATCTGACCTTCCTGCAAGAGCCCTTATTTTTGATTCAAAATTTGATTCATATAAGGGTGTTATTATTTACTGCAGAGTAATGGACGGGGTAATAAAGCTTACTGATACAATTAATCTTATGAATACTAATAAGGAATACCAAATAGTAGAAATAGGTTATTTAAAACCCGGAGGATTTATACCTGCAACTGAACTGACTTCAGGGGAGGTAGGATACATAACTGCAAGTATAAAAAATGTTGAAGACACTAGGGTTGGGGATACGGTTACAACAGTTGAAAACAAAGCCAAAACTCCTCTTCCAGGCTACAAAGAAGCAGTTTCTATGGTGTTCTGCGGTATTTATCCTGCAGATGGCTCAAAATATAACGTACTTAAGGATGCATTGATGAAGCTAAAGCTGAATGATGCTGCATTGATGTTTGAACCTGAGTCCTCAGCTGCATTAGGATTCGGATTCAGATGCGGATTCTTAGGATTGCTTCATATGGAAATAATACAGGAGAGAGTTGAGAGAGAATTTGATCTTGATATCATTACCACTGCTCCTAGCGTTATATACAAGATTACGAAAACAAACGGGGAAGTACTGAATGTAGATAATCCTACCAACCTTCCTCCTATAAGTGAAATTGATTTTATGGAGGAACCTATTGCAAAAGCAGTGATAATAGTCCCTTCTGAATATGTTGGTAATATAATGGAACTCTGCCAGGACAGAAGAGGTACTTTCATTCATATGGAATATATTGATGATACACGGACAAAACTTGATTATGAGCTTCCTCTTAACGAGATAATATATGATTTTTTTGATGCACTTAAATCCAGATCCAAAGGTTATGCATCACTTGATTATGAAGTTTTAAAATATGAAAAGAGTAAGTTAGTTAAAATGGATATACTGCTTAATCAGGAAGTAATAGATGCGTTATCCTTTATAGTACATGAAAGCAAAGCATATTCCCGTGGAAGAAGAATGGCCGAAAAACTAAAAGACCAGATACCCAGACATCAGTTTGAAATACCTGTTCAAGCTGCTATCGGCGGAAAGATAATAGCTAGAGAGACTGTAAGAGCATACAGGAAAGATGTTATTGCAAAGTGTTATGGAGGTGATATCTCCAGAAAGAAGAAGCTTTTAGAAAAACAGAAAGAAGGAAAAAAGAGAATGAGGCAGTTAGGTTCAGTGGAAGTGCCTCAGGAAGCCTTTATGAGTGTTTTAAAGCTGGATACTTAGTATGAAGAGCGATTTAAGGATATATATTCATATACCTTTTTGTAAAGCGAAATGCAATTACTGTGATTTCAACTCTTTTGCAGGTATGGATTATATGTTCAAACCATATTTCAAGTCACTAATAAGCGAAATAGCTCTTTATTCAAATGAATTGAGAGGAAGAAGAATTGACAGCATCTTCATAGGAGGAGGAACCCCTTCCCATGTAGATGCGCAGTACATATACGAAGTGCTTGATTGTTTTAAATTCGATGAATCAGCTGAAGTAACAATTGAAGTGAATCCAGGAGCGATTGGATACAGGAATTTCGCACAGTACAGGCAGATGGGAATTAACAGGATAAGTTTTGGCATCCAGTCTTTCTGCGACAGGATTCTTATATATATGGGCAGGGTGCATAACAGGTCAACTGCAATAAATAACATTCATGAATGCAAAGCATCAGGTTTTGATAATATTAATGCTGATTTGATATTCGGATACCCAAAACAGTCTTTCGAAAATTATGAAGAATCCTTAAATGTTATTAAAAGTCTGGATATACCTCATGTTTCCTGCTATAGTCTTTCTCTTGAGGAAGGTACTTTATTGGATAATATGGTTAAAAAGGGAGTTATGCCATATCCAGATGAGGTTTTGGACAGGAAAATGTATGACTTGAGTATAAATAGCCTTCAAAAAGCAAATATTAATCAATATGAAATATCAAATTTCGCCAGAAATGGTTATGAATGCAGACATAATATAGGTTACTGGAACCGTGATGAATACTTAGGATTCGGTATATCCGCACACTCACTGTTCAACGAGACTAGATATAGCAATACCGATGATATACATCATTACATATCTAAATTAAGTAAATACGAGAAGCCTGTTGTTCATTGTGGTAAGCTTACTCAGGATGAAATTATATCTGAATATATTATACTCAAGTTTAGGATGAACAGCGGAGTAGATATTGCCAATTTTAAAGATGAGTTCGGATTTGATTTCGAAATAAGGTATGAAGAGAAAATAGAAAAACTTATGCTATCAGGATTAATTGACAAAACTTCTAATACATATTCCCTAACAAGATTAGGTATGGATGTAGCAAACAAGGTTTTCGTGGAATTTATTTAATAACCGCTGATTTACATGTTTCTCTTGCTCACAAAGCGGTATGTGAGTTATATTTAGATATGACAAGAAGGCATTTATGCTTTAAGAACAGGTGGCGCAAAAGTATTATGCACATTACGATAACAGGGATGCTTGGAAGCGGTAAATCAACTATATGCAAAATCATATCTGAACAAAAAGGTTATGAGATATATTCGACAGGCAAAATACAAAGACAGGTAGCATCTCAAAAAGGTGTTACAACTTTAGAGCTTAACAAGATGATGGTAGAGCATCCTGAATTGGATAGTATAATTGACAATGAAACAATACGTATTTCTGATGAAAACAAAAACAGGACGATAATCTTCGACTCACGTATGGCATGGTTCTTTGTAAAGGAATCATATAAAATATTTCTCACAGTAGATCCTTTTGTGTCAGCTCAGCGTGTGACCAAAGCAGACAGAGGGGATGTTGAAGGTTATGCTGATGTACACGAAGCAAAACTGAAGCTTATAGAAAGAGCGCAGGCTGAACATGAGCGCTTTATCAGAATATATAATGCGGACTATTGGGATTACTGTAATTATGATCTTGTTCTTGATGCCACATGGCACGATCCGGATACTTTAGCCAGTATAATAATGGGACACATGGACCTATTTATGGAAAGCCGAAAAAAAGAACAGATAATACTTATGTCTCCAAAGTCACTGTATCCTTCGTTTACTGTGAAGAATGGAAGCAATATTCAGAAGGATACAAAATTCTGGAATGCAGCCAATGTGCAGATTATTTCACGAAATCACTATAATTATATATTGAAAGGTCATGCAGTTGTTTTAAAAGCTTTAGAGAACAAAACAGAGCTTATAAAAGTCCTGTGCATAAAAGATAATCAAGCTGATAACTTAATTATCGATAATGATTCTGTAAATCTTTTTGAAAGTATGGGAGAATTCAAGTATTCAAGCCTGCCAGATAATGTGATTTAGTCACCTATTCATGTTATGTTCACATCATTTTGATAAAATACATATTGACAAAGGAATACCCAGGTGGTATTTTTTAGTATAGTTAGCACTCTTGAAGGCTGAGTGCTAAAAAGAGGTAAAATGGATAAGAGGGCTGCCGACATACTGTTGGTTATAATTGAAGAATATGTAAATAGCGCGGAACCGGTAGGATCGAAGAACATCACTGATAAGTACTCCTTAGGAGTATCCAGCGCTACTGTAAGGAATGAAATGCACCAGCTTGAAGAAGAAGGGTACATTACTTCCATACACACTTCTTCAGGAAGGATACCTACTGACAAAGGTTACAGATTTTATGTAGATTACCTTACCGAATACATTAAGCAGAAAGAAATTGAAGAAAAGATATATAGGCTTTTAAAAAGAGTTGAAATAGAGGACGCTTTAGATAATATATTTAAAAAGCTTTTTTCAGATAATCCATATACTTCTTTAGGAGTCTTAAAAAGAAATGAAAGCAGGATAGATACATTTCATATACTTTCAGTGGCCAAAGATACTTATCTTCTGGTTCTTATACTAAAGAACAGGATTGCTGCACACAGGCTTATAAAAGAACAGCTTAGCGAAAATGTTAAGGTAAACATACTTTCTGAGTATCTAAACGAAAAACTATATGGTATGACCCTTAGAGATATACAGAATGCAAGCTTCAGCTTTATTGATAAATTTGATCGTGATAATAAGACTTTTTTCATCAGGATAGTATCAGAGGTTATAGATATTCTTAATCAATACGAAGACAATGAAGTATTTCTGAAAGGAAAGGAGAACCTGCTCTCATTTCCTGATTTTAAAGAAATATCAGAAGTAAAAAGTATTTTTGATGCCTTCAACAGGGAATATGAACTCAGTGAGCTTCTTTTATGTTCAACAAATGATGCTTTTTCCGTTAGTATTGGCAATGAAATTAAAAATGAAAATTTCAATAAGCTTGCTATCGCAAAACACACATATGATCTTGGCTCAGAAGGGAAAATAACTTTTGGAATTGCAGGACCTACAAGAATGGATTACAAAAAGGTAATGAATTCTCTTAATAATATAGAGAATATATTAGGTAATATTATAGATGACAAAACTGAAAAGAAGGAGGTGCGGTAATGGCAAAGAATAAACATGATGAAAAAGATGTTAAAAAGCAGCAAGAAGGAGTAGATATTCCCGATGTGAGCAATGAAAGCCATGAAGACGAACAGGTAACACAGTGTTCAGTGGATTTTGAAAAACAGAATCAGGAACTGACTGAATGCTATAAACGCCTTGCAGCTGAATATGAAAATTACAGAAAAAGAACTGCCAAGGAAAAGGAAGATATCTATGATACTTGTGTCGCAGATATAACAGAAAAATTTCTGCCTGTACTGGATAATCTTGATCTTGCATTAGCTAACAGCAAATCAGCAGATAATGATATCCTGAAGGGAATTAAGTTGATTCATAAACAGTTTATTGACACGTTAACGAAACTGGATATTAAAGAGATCGACTGCCTTAACAAAGAATTCGACCCGAATATTCACGATGCAGTAATGATTGTGGAGGATCCAGACATAGAAACAGGAGTTGTTGTTGAGGTTTTCAAAAAAGGATATATTTATAAAGACCGTGTTGTAAGGCACAGCATGGTAAAAGTAGCAAAATAAAAAAGAATACTAATTTTAATAACAATAAAGTCAAAAAAAGTCAAAGACAAATAAAGGAGGACTAAAATGGCAAAGGTAATAGGAATAGATTTAGGAACAACAAACTCATGTGTTGCAGTTATCGAAGGCGGGGAACCGGTAGTAATAGCTAATGCTGAAGGTGCGAGAACGACACCATCAGTTGTCGCATTTTCAAAAACCGGTGAAAGACTTGTCGGTCAGGTGGCTAAAAGACAGGCGATTACTAATCCTGACAGGACAATCGTATCAATAAAGAGGGACATGGGTTCCGACAGAAGGATAAATATAGACGGAAAGAAATATTCACCACAAGAGATTTCAGCTATGATTTTACAAAAAGTCAAAGCTGACGCAGAAGCATATCTCGGAGAAAAAGTAACACAGGCGGTTATTACTGTTCCTGCATATTTCTCAGATTCACAAAGGCAGGCCACAAAAGATGCTGGAAAAATAGCAGGTCTTGAGGTTTTAAGAATTATCAATGAACCTACAGCAGCGGCTCTTGCATATGGTATGGACAAAGAGCAAGATCAGAAGATTCTAGTATTTGATCTTGGTGGTGGAACTTTTGATGTATCTATACTGGATATTTCTGATGGTGTTTTTGAAGTTCTAGCAACAAACGGCAATACCAGATTAGGAGGCGATGATTTCGATAATAAAGTTATTGATTATCTTGCTGATACTTTCAAGAAGGAAAACGGAATAGATTTAAGAAATGACAAGATGGCATTGCAAAGGCTTAAAGAAGCTGCAGAAAAAGCTAAAATAGAGTTGTCATCAGTAATGAGCTCCAATATTAATCTGCCTTTCATAACAGCTGACTCTACAGGACCTAAGCATCTTGATATTACTCTGACAAGAGCAAAATTTGATGAACTGACAGCGGATTTAGTACAAAAAACTATGGACCCACTCAGAAAAGCAATGGATGATGCTGGATTAAAGCCTGCAGATATTCATAAGGTTCTTCTTGTAGGAGGCTCCACCAGAACACCTGCAGTTCAGGACGCAGTTAAAAAGTTCATTGGGAAAGAACCATTTAAAGGAATAAATCCTGACGAGTGTGTTGCAGTAGGAGCAGCTATACAGGCCGGAGTTCTTACAGGTGATGTTAAAGATCTTCTTCTTCTGGATGTAACACCTTTATCACTTGGTATAGAGACTCTTGGTGGTGTATGCACAAAACTAATCGAAAGAAACACTACAATACCTACCAAAAAGTCACAGATATTCTCTACTGCGGCAGATGGACAGACAGCAGTGGATATTCATGTTCTTCAGGGTGAAAGGGAGATGGCCCAATATAATAAGACACTTGGCAAATTCCAGCTTACAGGTATAGCTCCAGCTCCAAGAGGAGTGCCTCAGATTGAAGTAACTTTTGATATAGATGCAAATGGTATCGTTAACGTTTCCGCAAAGGATTTAGGAACTGGAAATGAACAGAAAGTAACTATTACCGCATCAACAAACCTCAATGAGGAGGAAATACAGAAAGCAGTTAATGATGCGAAAGCTCATGAGAAGGAAGACAAACTGAAAAAGGAAGAAATTGATGTCAGGAATAATGCAGACTCAATGATATACCAGACAGAAAAGCTTCTCAAAGACAATGCAGATAAAGTTAATGCATCCGACAAAGCTAAGATTGAGGAACAGATTGAAAACCTTAAGAGCGCTTTAAAGGGTTCAAGTCTGGAACAGATTAAGACTGCTACTGAAGAACTACAACAGGCTGTATATAAATTCTCTGAAGAAATGTATAAACATACTGGTGCAGCTCCTGGACAGGAAGGTCCAAGCAGCAATGCTACAGATTCGAATGATCAGCCAAAAGATGACAATGTGTATGATGCTGACTATGAAGTAGTTGATGATGACAAGTAAGTTAGTATAGTATATAATAAATCGGTCGCTCAGGCGGCGATGAAAATCGCCGCTTGAGTGTAAAATAATATTGACAAGGGGCGTTACTTGTGGCAGAAAAAAGAGATTATTATGAAGTTTTAGGCGTTAACCGCAACGCTTCTGACGAAGAATTAAAAAAAGCATACAGGGTATTAGCAAAAAAATACCACCCGGACGTAAACAAAACAGCTGAAGCTGAAACACTTTTCAAGGAAATCGGTGAAGCTTACAGTATTTTAAGCGATCCTGATAAGAGAAGACAGTACGACCAATTCGGATTTGAAGGTCTTAATGGATCCTTCTCATCAGGTTTCTCTGGAGGGTTTAACCCGTTTGATATTTTTAATGATCTTTTCGGAGGAGGATTTTCCGGTGGCTTCTCATCATCTTCAGCAAGAAGAAATGCACCTGTTAGAGGCAGGGACATTAAGGAATCTATAAAGATAACTTTTATAGAAGCGGCATTTGGCACTAAAAAAACACTAAACATATCAAGAAGCGAATCCTGTGAGAAATGTAATGGAACAGGTGCAAAAGAAGGAACTGGGATGAAGACCTGTCCACAGTGCAGAGGCACAGGTGAGATGCGTATTCAGCAGAATACTCTGTTTGGGCAGATGATAACAGCTACTACATGCAGCAAATGCAATGGAAAAGGCAAAATTATCGAAGAATTCTGCGAAAACTGTAAAGGTTCAGGAAATATAAAGGTAACAAAGAAAATAGAGATTAACATTCCAAAAGGTATTGATAATAATCAGATTATCTCATTAAGGGGACAGGGTGATGCCGGCAGGAATGGGGGACCGGAGGGTGATCTTCTTGTTCATATCACTGTGATGCCTCATGAAACATTCACCAGAGATAATACAACAGTGTATTGCAGAATTCCAATAAGTTATTCCCAAGCTGTTTTAGGTGCTGAAATTACAGTTCCGACTTTAGAAGGTGATATGAAATACAGCATACCTGAAGGCACTCAGACCAACACATCATTCACCATAAAAAACAAAGGCATACCAGTGCTCAACAGAGAAACAAGGGGAGACCAGATATTTGAAGTATATGTTGATGTACCTAGAAAACTAAGTAAAGAACAGAGAAAAGCTTTAGAAACATATGCAACGCTCTTAGGTGAATCAACAGACAGAGAAAAAAAGAAAAAGAGACTTTTCTGATGGAATGGATAAAAGTTAAAATCTACTCAGATAAAAATGATCTTGAAACATTACAGTCTTTCCTGATAGACATAGGAATTAATGGCTGTACTGTAGAAGACAGTTCCGATTTTCTTGATTTTTTACAAAGCAAATCTTCAAGTTGGGATTACATTGATGAAAGCCTAATGAATCTAAAGGATATAAGAAGCAGTGTAACTGCGTATCTTTCTGATAATTCGCAAGGCAATATGCAATTAGCCCATATAAAATCAGTATATAAGGATATTGAAACAGAAAAGGTATCAGATCAGGATTGGGCAAACAACTGGAAGAAGTATTTTAAACCTATCGAAATCGGGAAACGCCTTGTAATCAAACCCTCCTGGGAAGAATATATAAACACAGACAACAGGAGTACAGTAATACTCGATCCGGGAAGTAGTTTTGGAACAGGCAGTCATGAGACGACACGATTGTGTCTTATTCAATCGGAGCAGCTTGTCAGAAGAGGTTGTAAGGTTTTGGATGCAGGATGCGGTTCTGGAATTCTTGGGATAAGCGCATTAGTGCTGGGTGCAGAAAAATGTATTTTTTTCGATATAGACCAATCTAGCATTGATACGACTGTAACAAATACTGATGTTAACAATGTTAAAGATAAGTCAGAAGCTTTCTGTACGAATATTTTTGAAGATAAAGACGCATATTCGTCGTTAATAAGCAAAGGCCCTTATGATATCGTGTTTGCAAACATAGTACCTGATGTGATAAACGCAATGCTTCCTTTCTTAAGTAAAACAGTCGAAGAGAATGGTTATCTGATCTGTTCAGGGATAATAGAAGAAAGAGAAGATGAAGTCAGAAATAATATGGTTAAATACGGTTTTAATAACATAAAAAACCAAAAGCTTAACGGCTGGGTCGCATTGATTGGGAGTAAGTGATGCATAGATTTTTTATACAGGCTGCTTTTGAAAAAGATATGACAATTCGCATAGAAAATGAGGATTTTTTACACCTTAAAAATTCACTGCGTATTAAGACAGGAGAGCTCATTGAGATATCTGACGGTCATATGAATACGTTCTGTGCTTATGTTAATGATTTTAAAAAGGATTACTGTGAAGCTGTTATAGGAGATAAAATACAAAATACAAATGAACCTGAATGTAAAATAACCCTGTATCCTGCAATCTTGAAGGGAGACCGCTTTGAAAATATGATACAAAAGTGTATAGAAGGCGGAGTTTATGCAATCAAACCTGTAATTACAAGTAATACCATAGTTGATTTAGATGAAAAAAATGCTGATAAAAAGGTGGAAAGATGGTCTCGAGTATGTAAACTTGCCTGCATGCAGAGTAAAAGAGATATTCTTGTAAATATTGAGAAACCAGTGAAACTATATGATGCTGTTGACTATTTAAGCAAAGTAAATGACAGAAAATACATATCATTTGTCTGTTATGAGGCAGAAAGAGAAAAATCTATAAAAAAAATACTAGATGAAGCTGTTGAGCATGGCAAGAAAGATATTAATATATTTATCGGTCCGGAAGGCGGATTTCAGGAAAAAGAAATAAAGAGGCTAAATGATCATGAAATACATGCAGTTCATATTGGGAAAAGAATACTAAGAGCTGATACTGCTGCTTTTAGCGCGGTATTTTACACAGCTATGAGATATGAACTATATAACGATTTAATAAAAAATGAATCATATAAATGATTCAATAAAATATTGAATAATTTTTATGGAGGTACAAAATGAACGAAAAAGGGAACATATCAATTAATACGGAGAACATACTGCCGATTATTAAGAAATGGCTTTATTCCGATAAGGACATTTTCTTAAGAGAGGTGGTATCAAATGCGATCGATGCCATAACAAAACATAAAAAAGTCGCATCTTTAGGCGAGAGCGCAAAACCGGAAAGATACAGAGTCGACGTAAAGGTTAATAAGAAAGATAAAACCATTACCGTGTCTGACAATGGCATAGGAATGACTTTTGAGGAAGTTAAGCAATATATAAATCAAATAGCATTTTCCGGTGCAATTGATTTCTTTGAAAAGTATAAAGATAAAACTGATGCACAGGATCAGATAATCGGACATTTCGGTCTTGGATTTTATTCAGTATTCATGGTTTCTGATTTTGTTGAGATACAGACCAGGTCATTTGTTGAATCAGAAAAACCTGTTTACTGGAAATCTGATGGAGCAAGCGGATATGAGATGTCAGAAGGTTCAAGACAGACACATGGCACTGATGTAATCCTTCACATAAACTCAGACAAAGAGAATAAAGATTTAGTGAATGTATGGAAGATGCGGGAAATTCTGGAAAAGTACTGCAGATTCCTGCCAGTTGAGATTTATCTTTCTGAGGATGGAGAAAAAAAAGATGATAAACAGGAAGAAAAACCTGTTAATAATACATCACCATTATGGCTCAAAGATGCAAAGGAATGTACTGATGAGCAATACAAGGAATTTTACAGAGAAGTCTTCCATGATTTTAAAGAACCTTTATTCTGGATTCATCTTAAGATGGATTATCCTGTTAACTTAAGAGGAATATTGTATTTTCCGAAACTTACTAATGAGTACAACACTCTTGAAGGGAAAATACAGCTGTACTGCAATCAGGTGTATGTTGCAGATAATATAAAGGAAGTTATACCTGAATTTCTACTTCTATTAAAAGGAGTTATTGATTGTCCAGACCTTCCATTAAATGTATCCAGAAGCTTTTTGCAGAATGACGGCTATTCAGGTAAGATTGCAGGTCATATCTCTAAGAAGGTATCAGATAAACTGAAGCAGTTATATAAGGATGATGCTGAGCAGTATAGTAAATACTGGGATGACATTAATATATTCGTGAAATACGGATGTCTCAAAGAAGAGAAATTTTACGATAAAGTTAAAGACTGCATTATTTACAAAGATATTTATGGTAAGTATCATACATTGGACCAGTATAAAAAGGCTGTTGAAGACAAAAAACAGAAAGACAAAATTTATTATGTCACTGATATGCAAAAACAGGCGCAGTACATTAATATGTTCAAGGAACACGAACTAAATGCAGTAATACTTGATAATATTCTTGACTCCCATTTCATTTCGTTTATAGAATCTAAAAACCAGGGCACATCTTTTATGGGTATTGACAGTGGAATTAAGGATGTACTTGGAGAAGACTCGAAGACAGAAGGATTTGATGATGTAAAAAAATTCTTTGAAGATCTTTTGAAAGAAAAAAATGTTGCAGTAGAAATACAATCCTTAAAAGCATCTGATGTAAGCGCGGTTATAACAGCTAATGAGTATGAAAACAGGATGAAGAGCATGCAGACTATGTATGGAATGGATTTGCCTTCAACAAATACTCTTGTTCTCAATATACAGAATCCAGTTGTTAAGAAATTAGCGGCTATTGAGGATGAACAGAAGAAAAAAGATGTCGCTATTTATGTATACCAGCTTGCGATGCTTGCTGCAGGTAAGCTTGAAAAAGAGGATATGACAGATTTTTTAAGAAGAAACAACGAAATGCTTAACAAGACAGCCGATTAGTATAGTATTATATACTAAGAATGAAGTACGGAGCGTGTAAAATATTGGGAAATGTAAGAAGGATATATGTTGAACGGAAAAACGGATTTGACTTAGAGGCAAAAGGCCTATTTGACCAGTGCATAACACTGCTTGGTATAAAAGAGCTTGAACGCGTCCGTATTTTTAACAGATATGATATACAGGGATTAGATGACAGCATTTATGCCGTAGCAAAATACGGCATTTTTGCTGAAATACAAACAGATATTGTATACGAAGAAGAACTTGAGGGAATTGAAGGAGGATATCTCTTTGCATATGAATATCTTCCTGGACAGTATGATCAAAGAGCAGATTCCACTGAACAGTGTATACAGCTCATATCGCATTTAAGACCTATTGTTAAAACAGCAAGAGTTATATGCTTATATGGAAATATTCATGAAAACAATATAAATACTATTAAGCAGTATATTATCAATCCTGTTGAGTGCCGTATTGCTAAGATGCAGAAACCTAAGGATCTTAGTGAGTATTTTGTTGTTCCTGAGCGTGTCGATATAGTATCCGGTTTTATAAAGTCAAATGTTGCTTCTATTCAAGAAATGCGACATAAATGCGGATTTGCGATGAGCAGTGAAGACTTGTTATTTGTTAAGCAGTATTTTGAATCAATAGGCAGGGATCCTACTATTACTGAATTAAAGGTTATTGACACTTACTGGTCAGATCATTGCAGGCATACTACATTCAATACCGTATTATCTGAGATTAAAATAGATAAAGACATATATAATGAGACTTGTGAATACGCGCTGGAAAAATACAAGGATATAAGGAAAGAACTCTATAAAGACAGAGAAAAAGACTTATGCCTTATGGATATTGCTACAATAGGCGCTAAATACCTAAAGAGTAAAGGCATGCTTTTGGATATGGAGGATACAAAGGAAAACAACGCATGTTCCATAGTACTCGAAGCTCCAATAAATGACAGTACAGAAAAATGGCTTGTGATGTTTAAGAACGAGACTCATAACCATCCTACTGAAATTGAGCCTTTCGGCGGTGCTGCAACATGCTTAGGAGGCGCAATAAGAGACCCGCTTTCTGGAAGAAGTTATGTATATCAGGCTATGAGGGTAACAGGAGCAGGAAATCCTTTTACTAAAGTAGAGGATACAATTGCAGGCAAACTGCCTCAGATTAAGATTATAAGAGAAGCTGCTAACGGTTACAGTTCATATGGAAACCAGGTCGGTCTTGCAACAGGACTGGTAGATGAGGTATATCATGAAGGATATGTGGCAAAAAGAATGGAGATTGGCGCAGTAATCGCAGCAGCTCCTCTGAAAAATGTCAGAAGATGCGACCCAAAAACCGGCGATGCGATAATACTCATCGGAGGCAGAACGGGAAGAGATGGTCTTGGAGGAGCTACTGGTTCATCAAAAACGCACACAGAGGAATCTCTTGAAAATTGCGGTGCAGAAGTGCAGAAAGGCAATGCTCCGACAGAACGGAAAATTCAAAGACTCTTCCGTAATCCCAAGATGAGCAGACTTATAAAGAAATGTAATGATTTTGGAGCTGGTGGAGTTGCTGTAGCAATAGGAGAGTTAGCAGAAGGACTTGATATATATCTTGATAATATTCCGAAAAAATATGAAGGTCTTGACGGAACGGAACTTGCTATTTCTGAATCTCAAGAAAGAATGGCTGTAGTGATTGACAAAAATGATATAAGCCAGGTTTTGAAATTAGCAGAAGAAGAGAATTTAGAGGCTACTCTTGTTGCTGTAGTTACAAATACGAAGCATCTGAGGATGTTTTGGAATGATAGAGCTATAGTAGATATAGAAAGAAGTTTTTTGGATACTAACGGTGTGAAGCAATATGCAGAAGCTCATATTACTAAGAAAGATGAAAGTAAAAACCCATTTATACATAAAAGCAATAAATCCAAGAGGGAACAGCTTTTTGAATCTGTATCAGATCTGAATACATGTTCTAAAAAAGGTCTAATAGAAAAATTTGACAGCACTATTGGTTCTTCAACTGTTCTAATGCCTTTAGGAGGCATATATCAGATAACACCAACCGAAGCTATGGCAGCAAAACTTCCTGTCTTAAATGGTAAAACAGATTATTGCACGCTAATGGCATATGGCTTTTTCCCTCAGATTTCTGAGTGGTCCTGCTTTACTGGAGCTTGTTATTCCGTACTTTCGTCTGTTGCAAAAATAGTAAGTGCTGGAGGGGATTATTCGAATATACGATTGACTTTCCAGGAGTACTTCGAGAGTCTAAGAAAAGATCCAAAAAGATGGGGTAAGCCTTTGCAGGCGCTTCTTGGAGCACTATATACCCAGCTCGAGCTCAATATGCCGGCAATAGGAGGCAAAGATTCCATGTCCGGTTCCTTTATGGATATGGATGTTGTGCCTACTTTGGTAAGTTTTGCCGTCAGCCATACTAATGCAAAAAATGTGTTATCACCTGAATTTAAAAAGCCAGACAGTACTGTAATAAGATTCAGTCACAGAAAAAAAGAAGATATGACTCCTGATTTTAAAAATTCGCTTTTAATTTTTGAAGCTTTCAAGGAATTATCCATACAGGAATGCATATTATCTGCTTCCACCATAAAACACAAAGGAGCATCTGAGGCATTATCAAAAATGTGTTTCGGAAACATGATAGGATTCGAGCTCTTGGCAGATCCAGAAACTCTGTTTACTCCTGGTTACTGTGACATTTTAACAGAAATTGATTCGGATAAAGTACCTGATATATCAGCTATTCTGAATAAATATAAGGATATTGATATTTCAGTTACAGGTAAAACTATTGAGAAACCTCTTTTTGTAATGAAAGAGGATTCTGTTACTCTTGATGAATTATTAAAAGCATACACAGATAAATATGAACCTGTTTTTACCACTCAAGCAGCAACCCAGAGACCAGAAATCACTAATGGATTATACAAAAGTAAAAATATATATTACAGCAGAACGAAGACAGCTAGTCCCAAGGTGTTTATACCGGTATTTCCAGGAACGAACTGTGAGTATGATACAAAGAGAGCATTTGAAGAACAGAAAGCTGTATGCAGCCTTTCGGTATTCAGGAATCTTGCAGCTTCTCATATAGATGATTCAGTCAAGGAATTTGTAAAAAATATTAATGAAGCGAATATAATCGCAATACCAGGTGGATTTTCAGCTGGTGATGAGCCAGATGGTTCTGGCAAGTTTATTGCTACAGTATTTCGAAATTCATATATTAAGGAAGCAGTACATGAAATGCTCTATAACAGAGATGGTCTCATTCTAGGCATCTGTAACGGATTCCAAGCCCTTATAAAGCTCGGACTGGTTCCGTATGGGAAAATAACTGAACTTCATGAAAACAGCCCTACATTGACTTTCAACAGCATAGGCAGACATATATCATGTATGGCTAATACGAAAGTCGTATCAAAACTCTCGCCATGGTTCGCTTGTGCAAATCTTGATGAGGTTTATACTATACCTGTTAGTCATGGAGAAGGAAGATTTATCTGTACAAAAGAAGAATATGAGAAACTTTCTGCAAACGGTCAGATTGCTACTCAATATGTTGATGATTACAAAAAACCTTCTTATGACATCAGATATAATCCTAATGGGTCATATTATGCAATTGAGGGAATAACAAGTGCAGACGGAAGAATACTTGGCAAGATGGGACATTCTGAAAGAATAGGGAAGTTTGTAGCGAAAAATATACCGGGCAATAAAGATCAGCTGCTATTTGCATCCGGCGTAAAATATTTCAGATAAGGTATCGGAGGAGAAAGATGATTTCTAAAACAGTTATTAAGAAAGTTATTGAATTTGATAATCCAGGAAGAATCGGATATGATTTCCTTGACGGATCTTTCAGAGATATAAAATATGTAGAGCTTAATATGCCGAAAAAAGAAGAATATAATTGGCAAAAACCAGAGTATTTTGCTGATATTTATCCAAAATATAAAAATTTTGACGGTTTTCTTCATTTGGATGAATATAACAACTTATGGGGAAGAATGACTCATGACACTACAGGTGGCGGAGAAGTCCTTGAAGGCGCATTAAAATCATGGAATGACTTAGATTCATATAGAGTTCCGCAAATAGATGATGAAAAAAGATTTGAAAAAGCTCATCTAAGCGTCGAACCTTATAAAGAAAGATTTATTCTAGGACCATTGCCTGGCTGTACATTCGCGATTATGAGGAATATTCGTAAAATGGAAATCTTTCTTGAAGATCTTATTCTTGAAGAAGAGAATGTTTTAAAGCTTCAGGATATGGTAATAAGTAAACTGGTAAATATGGTAGATATGTATGGTTCCATGAAGTGCGTTGATGCGATTTTCTTCTGTGAAGACTGGGGCACGCAGGATAGGCTTTTAGTATCTCCTGCAATGTGGAGGAAAATCTTCAAACCTGCTTATGTAAGATTATGTAACAGCGCGCATAAGAATAATTTAAAAGTTATTATGCATTCCTGCGGTTATATATATGAAATATTGGATGATCTTCTTGATGCAGGTGTAGATGTATTTCAACTTGACCAGCCTACACTGATGGGAATAGAAAGATTAGCAGAAAAAATAAATGGGAAAGCTACTTTATTTTCACCTGTGGACATACAGGCAATACTTCCTACAGGAAACAAAGAACTTATAGAAAACGGTGCAACACAAATGGTGTCCCTCTTTTATAAAAATGGCGGTTTAATAGCAAAAGATTACGGTGACTACAATACTTTGCATATTAAGAATGAATGGGCTGGATGGGCGCGCGAAAGATTTTTCGAAATCGGGGGGCATGATCCAAGAAAAAAGTAATAATTCACGCTTCTTATGATTTGTGATATTATGTATAAGATTGAACTTTTTGGAGCGGATAATTGACTAATATAGATAATGATAAGATAGAAAAAAAGGGAAATACAGACCAATATATAGAAAATGTAACTGATGATTCAGAATTAATACAAACTGATTCACATGAAAATATCGCCCAAGAATTAAATGAAGACCCTACAGAAGAACAACATAGTTTGCCAAATAAGGAAAGCAAGATATTTTCGTTTATTGATGGCATATGGAAATTCTTCAGTAAAGATGAAACAGAGAAACGAAGAGAAAGAAAAAAACATAAAACAGTAAAGATAATAGTATATAAGCCAAAGTCCCAATTCAGGAAATTCCTATCGCTCATGATATGGCTGGGATTCCTTTTCCTATTAGGATTCGTGTTTTATAAGGGTTATACTTTCACAAATACTCTTGTCAGAGAGGTTAATGTATTTGATGCCTCCGCTGCAATAGGAAAAATTGAACAGGGGAATGAAAAGGTTATAAATATACCTCGGGGAGCTACAACAAAAGATATAGCCAAAATACTTGTTGATGAAGGAATTATTACCAATGATACATATTTCTGGGTATATTCACTATTAATGGGTAATGAAGGTAATTATAAATCCGGTAACCACATTTTTGATGCTACTGTTACGTATGACTCTGGAGAAATTGATCTTGTAACAGCACAAGGTTATGAAATGCTGATTTATATACTTTCCCAAGACAGTGTGCCTAATCCTACAAAAAAGATTTTCTTCACTGAAGGCTTAACAATATCACAGACAATTCAGAAGTTTGTTGAAAACGGAATAGGTACAGAAGAGGATTTCTATAGAGTATGCGATACATTCGAATTTGAATATGATTTTGTCAGTTTAATACCTCAGGATTCCAGAAGGACTAACCGTCTTGAAGGTTATTTGTTCCCTGATACATATATTTTCGATATTACTGCTGGTGCTAATGAAAATATAAATAAAATGCTTGTTAATTTTAACAATAAGTTTAATGAAGCATATAGGGAAAAAGCACAAACTCTCGGATTTTCGATAGATGAAATATTAATCATCGCATCACTTCTTGAAAAAGAAGCGTCTACTATGGATGAAAGAGCTATGATAGCAGGTGTCATTTATAACAGGTTAAAAGCAGATGATACATATCTTAACTACCTTCAGATTGATGCTACTATACAGTATATTTACTTGAATGAGACAGGACAGGTTAAGGAATTTCTGACTAATGAAGACCATGAGATAATGAACAGTTATAACACATATATGTATAAAGGGCTACCTCCTGGACCGATATGTAATCCTTCTTTATCCAGTATAGCAGCGGCTTTATATCCTGAAACTCATAACTACTACTATTATGTTGCAAAAAATGACGGGACAGATGCTCATGCATATGCTACTACTCTTGCACAGCATAACTATAATGTCGCATTATACTCAAAATAAACATGGAAAAACGTTTCAGCATTGTAAATAATGATGTAGAGAAGTATATAGTTAACACTCTTGCTCCTTTAGATGATGAACTTAGAATCATACATGAAAATGCTCTGAAAGAAGGCATCCCTGTTGTTCGATTAGAGACTTTGAGAGTTTTGGAAACATATCTTGCAATAAAAAAACCAGATTCAATATTGGAACTTGGCTGTGCAATTGGTTTTACCAGTATTTTCTTTTCAAGATACCTTTCTGAAAAAGGCTTTATCGATACTGTAGAAAATGATATTAGCATGGTAAATAGAGCAAAATATAACATAAAGATGAAATCTTTGGATAAAAAGATAAATATCATTTACGCTGAAGCAATGGACTATCTCATAAATATAGATAGAAAGTATGATATTATATTTATTGATGCCGCAAAAGGGCAATATGAAGGATATTTCGACATATGTTCAAGGCTTGTTAATGATAATGGTATAATCATTGCAGATAATGTCTTGTATAGAGGCATGGTAGCAAAAGGTGACAAGATCCCTCACAGACAGAACACCTTAGTTGAAAGATTACGTGGTTTTCTTGATAGGATTACAAAGGATGAAAGGTTTAGTACATCGATATTATCTGTTGGAGACGGATTATCGATCTCGGTAAAGAAATGAAAAAGATAGAACTTCTGGCTCCCGCTGGAAATATGGAGAAACTCAGGATTGCATATGCATATGGTGCAGATGCAGTATATTTGGGTCTTAATAAATTCAGTTTGCGTGATAAAGCAGATAATTTCAATTTTGAAGAACTTGATAATGCAGTTGAGTATGCCAGATCTATAAATAAGAGAATTTATGTCACTTTGAATATACTTCCAAAAAACAAGGACTTGGATGGGATTATCCACACTCTGGAACAGTTATCTGATATTAAGACGGATGCAGTTATAATTGCTGATATCGGATTAATCGAGCTTACAAAAAAATATGCCAGAAATGTTGATATTCACGTAAGCACTCAGGCTAATATTTTAAATAGAGAAAGTGCGAAGGCTTTTTGTAAACTAGGTGCAAAAAGACTGATTTTAGCCCGTGAACTGTCACTGAAGGATGTATCTGATATTAAGGAAGCTGTTGGCAGTGAACATGAGATTGAAATATTCATACATGGAGCTATGTGTATGTCATATTCCGGAAGATGCCTTTTAAGCGCATACATGACAGGAAGAGATGCAAATCAAGGTGATTGCGCTCAGCCATGCAGGTGGAAATATGCTCTTGTTGAAGAAAAACGTCCAGGCCAGTATTTTCCTGTATATGAAGACGATTCTGGTTCATATATACTAAATTCTAAAGACCTCAACATGATTAATCATATTCCTGAGTTATTAGAAAGCAAAGCAGACAGTTTTAAAATTGAAGGTCGAATGAAGAGTTCTTTTTATGTTGCTACTGTTACTAAAGCATACCGTTCTGCTTTTGATGATTATATGGAAGACAAACAAAAATACTTATTAAATCTTGATGAGTACAATAAGATTGTTTCGATGGCAAGCCATCGGCAGTTTACGACAGCTTACAGTCTTGAAGACAATAAAAATTTTGTAGAAAAAACAAATGCATCTATGATATATACTGATTCAAGTTATATAAGGGATTATACATATTCCGGTTTTGTTGAGGACTATAACCGGGATTTGAACCTGGCAAAGATACATGAGCTGAATCCGGTATTCATCAATGACAATGTTATCCTTATGTCACCGCATAAAGGCATTTTCGAACAAAAGGTTAATTATCTTTATGATGAGGATATGAATCCGATAGACAAAGCAAATCATCCAGCAATGACATATTATATGAAAACGGATATTCCGGTGGAGAATGATACCATAATTATTAAAAGAGGTGGACAATGAAGGATTCTATAGGTTTTATCGGAGCCGGTAATATGGGCTCTGCATTAATAAAAGGTATAAAGAGAAGTAACGAGAAGATACTGATATATGAACGTTTTGCGGAAAAAGCGATGTATCTTGTAGATGCTTCAACAAAACTTGCAGATAGTATTGATGAAATTGTAAAGAACTGCACTGTTGTTTTCTTATGTGTAAAACCAGATAGTATGGAAGAATTGCTTGAGCAGATAAAAGTAATGAGAGCTTCAACCGAAATACTATTCATCACGATTGCAGCAGGCAAAAAGATAGAGTTTTATGAAAATATCATTAAAGAAGGAAAATTTATTAGGGTAATGCCCAATATGCCAGCAGCTATAGGTTGTGGAATGTCAACTATATATAAGGGAAGTAATGTCTCAGAAGAGGATCTTTTAAAAGCAGTAGAATATATGAATTATGTCGGGAAGACACTGGTTGTGCATGATGAATTTTTAATGAATATTACGACAGCTATTGCCGGTTCAGGTCCGGCTTTTATATTTTTATTTATAAAAGCACTTATAGATACAGGTATAAAAAATGGTTTATCGTATGATGATGCAAAAATACTAGCATGTCAGATGCTAATTGGTTCTGCAAAATATGCGATGGAACAAGAAAGCGATATGGATAAACTCATATCAAGCATCTGTTCTCCAAATGGAACAACAATAGAAGGAATTAACATGCTTAAGGCTCATGATTTTGAGAATATAGTTGAGAAAGCAGTTGTTGCAGCAAAAAAACGCTCAATCGAGATGAGCAGTTCAAATAGTAATAGTTGTGAAGTTGAAATATATACAGATGGAGCTTGTATTAACAACCCAGGTCCTGGTGGATATGCAGCAATTTTATTAATTAATGGTACAGAAAAAGAGATAACAGGTTTCAAGGAGAATACGACAAATAACGAAATGGAGCTTACAGCAGCGTTACAGGGAATTTTACAGCTGCAAAACAAGTGCAGCATAACCATTTATTCTGATTCAGCTTATCTTGTAAATGCTTTCACACAGGGCTGGATAGATACATGGAAAAGAAATAACTGGAAAAGAGGAAAGAACGAAGAGATAAAAAATCTAAAGTTATGGCAGTCTCTTGATGAAATGAATCAGAAGCATGATATAAAATGGGTGAAAGTAAAAGGCCATAGCGATAATGAATATAATAACAGATGTGACCGATTAGCAAATAAAACAATTAAGGATAATTCAGCTGAATGACAAAAAAATATATTGAGCAGAATAATTCGCCAGAAGCAGTATTTCTGTATTCATTATTAAGAACAGTATTTGAGAGGAATCCCAGACAAAGTAAGAAACCGATTTCAAAAAATCGTCTTATTAAAATGTCTTCAGCACTTAATTATGCATCAAAACAGAAACTGACAGCAATGAATGCTGAGATGTATCTTAAGAAAAGCCGTCATCTTGTATATTCCTCAATTCCATATAAAGATAAGTTAAACATCAAGGAAAACTGTTATGATGAAATATTTAAGAACATGGCAGTTTGCGAACTGTATTTGTTTAATAGGTACAATACCGGCAGTAATGAGTTACCTGATATGTTCATGCTATTTGATGATAACAGGAATATATCTAAACTGAAAAATAATACTGTACTTTCAATATACATGGAGACATATTTGAAAAGGATGGCTAAGGAGCAGATCCAAAAGCTGATTCCTTCAAATCCCAAAGACGAATTTCCTGATACAAGAAGAATGAAAAGAAAGTTTGTCATACATTTGGGATTAACAAATACAGGCAAGACATACCATGCACTTAATGCATTAAAAGAAGCAAAAAGCGGTGCATATCTTTCACCTCTGAGGCTATTAGCTCTCGAAGTTCAGGAACGGCTGATGCAGGAGAATGTATTGTGCAGTATGATCACTGGTGAGGAAGAAGATATCATACCTGGAGCAAGGCATGTGTCTTCTACAGTGGAAAAAGCAGATTATGAACAAATATATGACATAGTTGTTATCGATGAATGCCAGCTTATTCAAGATGAATCAAGAGGATGCTACTGGACAAAGTCGATTTTAGGAATGAAAGCTGCTGTCATTCATCTTTGTGCAGCTCCAGAAGCAGAAGATATACTTGTTAGAATAATAAAAGATTGTAATGAGGATTACGATATAATCAGGCATGAAAGAAATACTGAGCTCATATTTTCAAAATCTCCTTTTACGTTGAATAACACTCAAAAAGGAGATGCTCTAGTCGTTTTTTCAAGAAAGAGCGTATTAAGGATTTCAGAAGAATTATCCTCTTACAATAAAAAAGCCAGTATAATTTATGGTGCTTTGCCATACAAAACCAGAAAAGAGCAGCTTAAGTTGTTTCTAGAGGGAAAAACTGATGTTGTTGTAGCTACAGATGCAATTGGTATGGGATTGAATCTGCCTATCAAAAGAATAGTCTTCTTGGAAACAGAAAAATATGATGGTAATACTACAAGGCCTTTAGTTCCTTGGGAAGTAAAACAGATAGCTGGTCGTGCAGGAAGAAGGGGGATATATGAGAAGGGATATGTATCTGCTATTTCAGATACTGAAATGATAAAAAAGTACCTGACTGTTCCTAACACTGCAATAGAGTATGCTTATCTTGGATTTTCTGATATCCTGCTTGATATTGAATGTGACATAACTCAGACATTAAGAGTATGGAAATCTATACCAACTGGCGGCTTTTATGTTAAACAGGATATTTCAAGAGTATTGAATTTGTGTGAGCAGATTAGGAAAATTTATGAAGGTTTCAATAAAAAGGAATTACTGAAACTTTCGTCAATACCCTTTGATGAAGAGAATAAGGAAGTTATGGGGCTTTTTAAGCAATATACTATGTTGTACTCATATTCTCAACAAATATTCAAACCAAAAATATCAGCTTATACTCTTAACGCCTTAGAAGATTATTATAAATGTTTGGATCTATATTACTCATTTTCAAAAAATATGGGATATATACCGGATCTTCAGTGGCTTAAAGAGACTAAACTGATTATAGCAGAAAAAATAAATAAGGAACTGATTTCTCGATCTTCATATATCAAGAGAAGATGCAGTTGCTGTAATCGTCCTCTGAGCAAAATTGATAAGACAGATATTTGCAGGAGCTGCATGAAAACTTTAAAAGAGGTTGATTTTGAACTGTATAAATCATAAGATATGTTAAGAGGATTTTTTAGAAGAATTTGCATTGGAGTGTAAATATGAAAAAAGCATTAATTATGTGGGGCGGATGGTTAGGACATGAACCTGAGCAGGTAGGCAGAATTTTTCAAAAAGTTTTGGAAAATGAAGGGTTTTCAGTAAATAACACGAATAAGATGGATGTACTGAATAATTTAGAGGAATTAAGAGAATATGATTTATTCATTCCGTTATGGACTATGGATGAGATAAAAAAGGAACATGTAGATAATGTATCGGAAGCTCTTGGAAAATATGGCACAGGAATGGCAGGCTGCCATGGTGGTATGTGTGATGCGTTCCGTCAAAGTACCAAATGGCAGTTTATAACTGGTTCCCAATGGGTAGATCATCCGGGAAATGATGGAATAGAATACACAGTCAATATAAAAAAATCATCAGATTCAGAAATTGTAAAAGGTATGAATGATTTTAAAGTGGTGTCAGAACAGTATTATGTTCATGTAGATCCAGCAGTTAATGTGCTTGCAACAACAAGATTTCCAGTATTTTCCGGATATTATGAGACTAACGGCTGTGTTGATGTTCCAGTTGTATATACAAAAAGATGGGGTGCCGCTAAAATTTTCTATAACAGCCTCGGCCATGTGGCGAAAGTTTTTGATGTACCTGAAGCATTGGAGCTTATGAGAAGAGGATTTATTTGGGCTTCCAGATAAATTTAAAATAGCATATAAGGGGAAACAAGATTATGAAAAGAGAAAAGATAAATGTTGGAGTTGTAGGATGCGGGAACATAAGCGGTATATATTTTAAAAATCTGACAACTGTTTTTAATGATATCTTAGAAATTTATGCTTGTGCTGATTTAATTAAGGAAAAGGAAGATAAGGCTTTATCTGAATATAATATACCTAGAGCAATGACTTTTGAACAGATGACAGCATGTGATAAAATTGATCTGATCCTGAATATTACACAGCCATTTAATCACTATGATATTTGCAAAAAAGCACTATTAGCCGGGAAACATGTCTATGTCGAGAAGCCATTAAGCCTTACATTTG